>JAKLEK010000139.1 GCA_022703115.1 Elusimicrobiota bacterium | reverse complement strand
AGTTTCCCGGCGTAGAACCACACGATGCGTCCGGCCAGCAGAACATGCTCCACGGCCGACATGTTCCATTCACCCCCTATCTCTCCGCCAGGATACTTCTCGACATAAATAGTGATCAGGCCGGACAGGAAGGCCAGCAGGAACAGCGGGGCTGTCAGCGCTGCGGTCTTCCAGCCTAGGCGGCCCGTTCTCCACCAGACAAGCAGCAGCAGCGCCGCCGGCAGGGTGACGGTCGCGGTCTTGGAAGCCAGAGCGAAGACGAACAGAACCAGGCCGAGATAGTACGAAGATCTGCCGCCGGCCGGGCGGCTGGACGTCTTCTCTTCCGGAGAGTCAGCGAGGCCGAAGAAGCGGATGAACGACAGCAGCGACAGGAAGTAGAACAACCCCGACAGCACGTTCTTGCGTTCCGTTATCCACGCCACCGATTCCACATTGACCGGATGCAGCGCGAAGACCGCGGCCGCGAGCAAGGCGCCGGGCGCCCGCAGGCGAAGCAGTATTATCCACAGCAGGACGGCGTTAAGGCCGTGCAGGAGAACATTGTTCAGATGGTAGCCGGAGGGAGACAGTCCCCACAGCCGGTACTCCAGCCATAACGAGGTGTAGGTCAGAGGGTAATACTGGATGGTCCCGCCCTCGGCCGGGCCCAATTTGGTCCAGATATCGCGGAAGCCGGCCGGCGAACGCAGAACGGGATTCCCGGTTATGTTCTGAGCGTCGTCCCAGATGAATCCGCCGTGGCGTATGGCCGGCCAATAGGCCAGAACGGTAAGCAGGATAAGTAAAACGGCGGCCGCCGGACGCCGCAGCCTGCCGGGGAATTCATCTGTCATTCGTACCGCCATTACGCATATTCAGCAGCGCGCCGGCCTCGCTCAGCCTGCCGGTTTCCGCCAGCATCAACGCGAGGTCGAACCTGGCGCACTCAAGCCCCGGATCCATGTCCAGCGCGCGACGGAAATATTCCGCCGCCTCCTTCCTTTCCCCCTGGTCGCGGAAGGTCCTGCCGACATTATAGTATGTCATGGCCTTTCCCGGGAGCACCAAGATAGCGCGGAAGAACTGCTCCCTTGCCTCGGCCGGTTTTCCCAGTTCCGCCAGCGCGACGCCGAGATTATTCCGGACCGTCCAGGATTCCGGGCCGGCCGAAAGAGCGTATCGCCATAACGTTTCCGAATCCCGCCAGAACCCCTGCTGGCGCCAGGTGAGGGCGGAGAGGCCGGCCAGCGCCGCCAGCGCGCCGGCGAGGAGCAAATTGCGGCGGACTCCTCTGCCGGAGCGCAAGATCGACAAGATACCGGCCCCCGCCAGCACGGCAAAGCCAAGGCAAGTTATGTAGGCGTAACGGTCCGCCGCCCAATACTCGTTGATCTTGAAGATGCCGGCCATCGGCCAGACGGTCAGCAGATAATAAGCCCAGACCGCTGTAAAGACGGGACCTCGCCTGCGTACCGCGACAGCCGCTGCCGTCACTCCCGTCAGCGCCGCGCCCCTCAACAGCGTTCCCCAACTGAACAGGCCGAAGCCTTCCGGAAGCTGATAATACGGCAGCAGATCGAGCGGCAGGATGGTTTTCAGCGGATAAAAGGCCAGCCCGTACAGCGCCTGGGCCGCGCGCGAAGCGAGACCGAACTTCTCCATCGGCACTATGGTCCCGATCCGGGCCTGGCACATGAATGCAGCGGCGCCGAACACGAGCGAGAGCGCGAAATACGGCAGCTTCTCCGCCAGGACCCCGCGGTTCCCGGCGTCCACCCATCGGCGAGGCTCGGAAGGCAGACGGCCCAGCGGGTAGACATCCAGCAAAATGAGGACCAGCGGCAGGGTCACGGCAGTTCCTTTGGAAAGCAGCGACAGCAGGAAAAAGAACAGCGGCAGGGCCTGCCTGCGCGGCCATGACGCGCTTTCCCCTCCGGTCCCGCGGGCCATGATATAGGACAGTATCGCCAGCTGGTAAAAAAATGTCAGCAGAAGATTGGGACGGGTGGAAGCCCATGCGACCGTTTCCACGCAGAGCGGATGCAGCGCGAAGAACAAAGCCGCCATGACCGCCGAGAAAGAGATCTCCGCCACGTTTTCGGACAGACCGGATACGGCCGTCAGGAGCCTGCGGCACAGAAGATAGAAGACCGCGGCGTTGGCTGAGTGCAGCAGGACATTGCTAAGGTGCCAGCCGAAAGCGTCCATACCCCATACCGCGTGATCGGCACAGGCCGACAGCCACATTAAAGGACTGTACGGGCCCATGCCGCACGTAGTGAACATCCATCTCAGATGCCCGGGGCCTAATCCCCGGTACCCGGTGTTGTTCAGAAAATTGTCGGGATCGTCCCAATTCAGGAACCCGGCGCCGAGCGACCGGGAGAAAACGGAGAAGACCAGCGCCACCGCAAGGAAAGGCGCCAGTTTTAAAGGCCATTTCCGGCTGGTTCTAATTAGATCAGGTCCCATTGTTCATGGCGCGGCCGGGCTCGCTCCCTGCGGCCATCGGTCCATTCTGGACTTATTTTAACAGATTACCGGCAGGATTGCTCGGGCCGGGGACGGACTTCCGGGACCATTGAAGCGCCTGATTTTTTATGGGTTATTTGTTAATATTTAATGGGGCGCCGGGACAGGACCCGAATGTATCACAGCACATGACCGATCCGGAAAAAGAACATTGTTCGGCACGGCGCGTAACGAAGCCGCAGGCCGCCGCTTTGCTGGCCGTTCTTCTCGCCGGAACGGCGTTGAGAGCCGCCTGGCTCGGCAGCGGCCTGCCGGAAATAGAACACGTGGACGCGTTCAAGTTCGTAGGCTGCGCGGATACGATGGCCAGAACAGGCAGCTTCGAGCCTTTGGACCTGCAGAACCCGGCGCTTTTCGTAAACCTGCTGGCGGTATCATATAAAACCTTTAATTTGACCGCCTCTCCTGCGGCGGAGGCGATGGCCGCGCGCGCGATCTGCGCGCTTTTCGGAGTGGCTCTCATCGCGCTGGTATGGCTCTCAGGCAGGCCGCTCCTCTCAGGGCCGGCGGCGCTTACCGCGGCCGCGCTGGCCGCGGTTTCCGTCATCCTCGTCACCTTGTCCCGGTTCCCGATGACCGACATAGTTCTGACCTTTTTCATGACCGCCGGTCTCGCCTGTCTCCTGCGGGAAGAACCGCGGACCGGACATATAGCCGGCGCCGGCGTTTTCCTCGGGTTGGCCGTCGCCGTTAAATGGACGGGGCTGTACCTGGCGCTGTTCGCCGCGGCTCTTGCCGCCGCCAGGGCGATAAAGCGGCGCTCGCCGCTCATGGAGGCGAAGCGCTTAAGCGCCGTCATGCTTATCGCGGCGGCGGCGTTCCTGCTGACCTGTCCGCAGTTCCTACGCCACTGGCATGAATACTTGTCCGGCCTGCTCACGGAACGGCAGACCCAGATGTACGGCCAGATAGGCAGGGTACAGCTTGGCTGGTTCGATTACTTCTTTTCCTCCACGCCTACCTGGGAAATGCCCTGGCTGCCCTCCTCGCTCCTGGGCGCGATGGGACCGGTATTCCTGGGCGCGGCGCTTTTCGGGTCGGCGCGGGCGCTTCTGCCGAACAGGTCCCCAGGCCTGAAGGCGCATGCGCTCTACGCGGCCGCCTACCTGGCCCTGATAACCGGACCGGGGCATATAAAAGCGGTAAGGTTCCTGGCTCCGGTCCTTCCTTCTCTTTTCATACTCTGCGGGGCCGCCATGGACCGGGCCGCGGAGCATTTCCCGGCGGCGAAGAGGCGCGCGGTCCTTATTCTTGCCTCTCTCGCCCTGATGGCCGCGCCGGCGATGAAGTCCACACGCTACGTGGCGGCGGCCCGCGGACCGATGACGCAGTTGATGGCGGAAGACTGGATCAAGGCCAATGTCCCGCCCGGCGCCGGTCTTTTCGTTTCCCCTTTCTCTCTCGGCAATCTATGGGGGCCGGGATACGAGGTCAGGACGTTCTCTCGCGTGGCCCAGTACAGGACCCCGGGATTCCCTGAAGACAACGTAGAACTGAACCAGCAATACTCCCCCCGGCTCATGGACGCCCTGAGAACGCTCGGCATAAGATACGTGGTCAGCGCCTCCGCCCACGACGGAGCCTTCAGCCCTATCAGAGAGAATCTGCTCTGGTTCCCTAATGCGGTGGAAGCCTATGCCGGCTGGCGGCGGCGGCTTGAAACGGAAGGCGAACTGCTTTGGTCGGTCAGGGCCGCGGACATCGGCAGGCTCGGGCCGGATATAGAGATATGGCGCCTGCGAGGCGCGCCGCGTAACGATAGATAAAGTGTTTTATGCGGACGGACTGCTAACGGACGGGGGTTCCCGTGCTTACGGGAACCTCGGCGGCGGCATCGTAGTATATAACGTGGAAATCCGAACGGAGGCGTACTATCTCCCGATATTGCGCCTCCGCCTCCATGGTCCTGCCGAGCGCGGCCAGGGCCAGGGCCAGATTATTTCTCACCTCCGGGTTATCCGGACCCAGACGCAGCGCCTCCCTGTAATGCGGAACGGCCTCGTCCACTCTGCCGAGGGTGGAAAGAAGGACCCCGAGATTATTGTGCGCCGGCGGGTATCCCGGTTCGAGCCGCAGAGCTTCCCGGTACTGGGCCATGGCCTCTTCGGTCCTGCCTGACGCCGCCAGGGCGAGACCGAGGTGATAACGGGCATCGGGAAA
>JAKLEK010000138.1 GCA_022703115.1 Elusimicrobiota bacterium | reverse complement strand
GCATCTGCGGTCCATTTCCGCCGCGGGAGTGCAGCTGGAAGGCCGCGGCGTACCGACCGACAGGCCCATAGACCTGGTCGAAGCCATCGCCAGATAACAGCTTCGGGAATGAAGTCGGGAGTCCGGGTTCCGACTCCCGACACCCGACTCCGGACGGATACTTCGCGTTCAGACCACGGATATTTATGGTACGTTTGATCCTGGCGGTACATAATCATCAGCCGGTCGGTAATTTCGACCACGTGATACGGCAGGCGTTCGACCTGAGCTACCGTCCTTTTACCGAGGTCCTTCGGGGGCACCCCTCGATCAGGGCCGTCATGCATTTTTCCGGGATACTTTACGACTGGCTGGAGAAGAACGAGCCCGGCTACCTGGACGGGCTCCGCGGGCTGTCGGCCGGCGGCCGGATAGAGCTCATGGGCGGCGGCTATTACGAGCCTATCCTGGCGATCCTGCCGGAGGAGGACAGGCGCGGCCAGATAGCCAGGATGCGGGATTATATAAACGGCCGCTTCGGAGCCGAGCCCGGAGGCGTGTGGCTGGCCGAGAGGGTGTGGGAACCGCAGCTGGCCGAGACCCTGGCCGCCGCCGGGGCCCGCTACACCGTGCTGGACGACATACACTTTTTCTCCGCCGGTCTGGCTGAAAAGGACCTCACGGGATATTTTATAACTGAATCGGGCGGGCGCAACCTGCCGGTATTCCCGATAAACAGCCGTCTGAGGTACCTGATACCGTTCGCCGACCCGGAAAGGACGATCGAATACCTGCGCGGTTTCGAGGGACGCGACGCCGTCCTGGTCATGGCGGACGACGGGGAGAAGTTCGGCCTGTGGCCCAAAACGCACGATCTGGTCTATAAAAGACGCTGGCTCGACCGCTTCCTGTCTCTGCTCGAGGAGAATTCCTCGTGGCTCAGGACCTCCACCTTCTCCGAAAGCCTTTCGGATTCCGGGTCCAGGGGCCTGGTCTATCTGCCCACCACGTCCTATCATGAACTGTCCCAGTGGGCCCTTCCTCCGGAGCCTTCCGGCCGCCTCGCCGGGATGTGGAAGAACGTTCCGGACGATATGCGTCCCTACCTGCGCGGCGGCTATTTCAGGAATTTCTTCTCCAAGTATCCGGAATCCAACAGCGCCTACCGCAAGATGCTGCGCGTAAGTTCTGCCGTGCGGGAGGCCGGCGGAGAGGGGAAGGAGAGCCTCTGGAAGGCGCAGTGCAACTGCGGCTACTGGCACGGCGTCTTCGGCGGCGTCTATCTTCCCCATATCAGGCGCGCGATACATTCCAACCTGCTGGCCGCGGCTTCGGCGGCGGGAAGGCCTTCCGGCTTCGAGGTCACGGAGGAGGACTGGGACGCCGACGGCCGTCCGGAGGTGCTGGTGGAAAGCGGAAAGGCCGGTTTCTATTTCGCTCCAGCCAAAGGCGGCGGACTGTGGGAATGGGATTCGCTGCCGCGCCAGGTGAATTACTGTTCCGTGCTGTCCCGGTATCCGGAGCCATATCACGGCGGCGAAGGCGCGGAGGATATCACCGGCGCCAGGGAGCGGGACCTGAAGGGCCGGGTCTTCTACGACTGGCACCGCCGCATGAGCCTGCTGGACCACTTCTTTCATCCTGATACCAAACTGGAGTCTTTTAAAAAGGCCTCTTACGGCGAACAGGGCGATTTCGTGACGGGAGAGTATTCCTGCTCCACCGAGAGCCGCCCCGACGGGCTGGCCGTCTCCATGTCCAGGGACGGAGCGGTGTGGCTGGGCGGCACCCGCGCCCCGTTCCGGGTGCGCAAGGAGATCCTGCTGAAGGACGACGCCTCCTGGAAGGCCTCTTACCGCGTTTTCAATAACGGCGGCGGACAGGCGCGGGTCTGGTTCGCTCCCGAACTGGTGTTCTCCTTTTCCCGCCCCGGAGTATGTCCGGAGGGAGAGCGCGGAGAGGTTTCGCGCCTGAGGCTGGAGGATCCGGTCATCGGCGCGGTGGAACTGTCTTTCTCCGAACAGGTGCCCCTGTGGGCCTTCGATCTGGATACGATATCCCGTTCGGAGGAGGGCATAGAGCGGACGTACCAGGGAAGCGTTATGGCCCCGGTATTCGTCAAGGACCTGGGGCCCGGAGCTTCTTTCGAGTTCGTGATGGGGGCCAGGCCATGCTGAGCGCGCTGTGGACCAGTTTTTGTGCCGCGCTGCTGGAGCTGGATAACGTCCAGGCCGGCCAGTTCCTGCTCGCCCGTCCGGCTTTCGTCGGCACCCTGCTCGGGTGGATGAACGGCTGCCCTGTGGAGGGGGCCCGGATAGGGCTCCTTACCGAGCTCGTGTTCCTGGATTTCATGTCGGTCGGAGGGGTCGTTCCCCCGAACGGACTGGTATCCGCCGCCGTAAGCGTCCTTGCGTTCTCATGGGGCGGACTTCCTGAATCCGCCGCGTTCTTCTCGGGCATGCTGGCCGGACTTATCTATTGCGGAGTGGAGTACCGTCTAAGGGCCTTCCGCTCTTCCTGGACCGCCGCCGTGGAGGCCGAGGTCCGCGCCGGGGTCATAAGGCCGGGGCGCCGTCTGGCCGCGGCCCTGCTGGCCGAAGGCGCTGTTTCCTGGGCTTTCATCTTCCTGTTCTCCGGGTGGCTGGCGAGCGCCGCCGCTCTCTCCGCCAGGCTGAACATGGGCCCGCTTTTCGGGGCACTTGACCTCGCCTATTCCCTCATGCCCTGGCTTGGTCTCAGCGGGCTCTATTTCAGGTTCCGCGGGCAGATACATAAGAACAAGGCCGGCGCATGAACTTTGGAACCGATATGACGAAAGCCGGGTCCTGCCAGCCTCCTTCCGGGGGGAAGGCGCTGGCGCCGGTCTTTTTCCGGTCGTTCCTGCTGCAGGCCGCCTGGAACTACGAGAGGTTCCAGAACCTTGGGTTCGTTTTTTCCATGCTGCCGGCGCTCAGAAGGGCGCATGCGCCCGGCGCGCCGCTCAATTCAGCGGTGCTTCGTCATCTGGCCCAGTTCAACACTCAGCCGTACATGGCCGGTTTCGTCATGGGTAATATCATCAGGATGGAGGAATCCGTTTCCGGACTGCCGGTGGACGAGGCCATGGAAAAGAAGATGCTGAGCGTGAAAACGGCGCTCGCTTCCGGCTTCGCGGCCATAGGCGACAGACTGTTCTGGGGGCGTCTGAAACCGCTGATGACGCAGCTTTGCGTCCTGGTGTGGGCGTGCGGCGGGTTCTACGGCTGGCTCTTCCGGCCGTCGGCTGGAACTGTTCCGGCCCCTTCCATGGCCCTGTTGTTCGGCGGGCCCCTGGCGGGCATGGCTGTTTACGCCTCTTTTTCCGTCTATCTGAGATGGACCGGACTGAAGAGGGGCTACGCGTGCGGAGGCAGTTCCTCCTGCGGCCTCGACGCTTTCGACTGGCCCCGGCTGATAAGGCGCCTGAGCGCCGCCGGTTTCGCGCTCGCGGCGGCCGCGGCGCTCTCGGCCTTCGCTTTCCTCCTCTTCAGTTCGTGGTCCGGGGCGCCGGACCCGGGCTTCGCGCGCAAGGTGGCGCCGGTACTGGCCGCGCTGGCGATACAGCGCGCGGCAAGGAAGTCCGGCCGCTCCATATTCTTCGCCACCGGTATGGTCATAGCAGTCTCCCTCGCGCTGGTCGCTCTGTTCGGCCCGGAAGGATGGGCCTGGAACCGCAACTTATGATCAGGAAAGATATAAAGATAACCAACGAACTCG
This sequence comes from Elusimicrobiota bacterium, assembly GCA_022703115.1. GTDB lineage: Bacteria > Elusimicrobiota > Elusimicrobia > Elusimicrobiales > UBA9959 > YA12-FULL-51-18. Next base: position 991 of record JAKLEK010000138.1, on the reverse strand, counting down.
GGATACACGCCAGGCCGGCCGGCATGATAGCCAACACGGCCTCGCGCTTCGTCTGTGATATAAAGATAGTCAAGGAAGGGATGGAAGTGAACGCGAAGAGCATAATGGGGATAATGACCCTGGCGGCCGGTAAGGGCGCGGCGATCACCGTGATAGTAAGCGGCTCCGACGAGGCCGCCGCGCTGGAGGCGGTCGCCGGCCTTTTCGCGAGGAAATTCGACGAGGAGTGATCGTTACGGCGGTCCCGGCGGAAGGCCGGGTCCGCGGACGGGCAGGATATCTATGCTCATAAAAAAAGGTATCGCGGCGAGCCTTGGCATAGCCATCGGCAAGGCTCACATCGTCAAGGAAGAGAATATCCTTATCGAGCGAAAGGATATTCCCAAGGACAAGGTCAAGGCCGAGATCAAACGCTTCAAAGACGCTCTGGATAAGACCAAGCTGGACCTGGACGGGATACGCCTGAAGGTCCTCAACGTCCTGGGGCGGCAGCACGCCAAGCTCATCGACGCCCACCATATGATCCTGCAGGACCCCCTGATAACCAAGGAGGTCCCCAAACTGATATCCGCCAAGTGCGTCAACGCCGAGTTCGCGCTCTCGGATATCCTCGACCGGGCCGAGGCGGAATTCGAGAAGATAGACGACGAGTTCTTCCACGAGCGCAAGCACGACCTGTTCGACGTAGGCAAGAAGATACTGCTGAACCTGGTGAACAGCGAGAAGGTGGACCTGAAGGACCTGCGCGAACCGGTCGTGATAGTGGCCCATAATCTTTACCCTTCCGATACGCTGCACATCCGGGAGTCCAACAAGGTGCTGGGCTTCTGCATGGACCTCGGCTCCAAGTCCAGCCACACCGCCATCTTCGCGCAGAGCATGGGTATCTCGGCCGTCGTCGGCCTGTCCGACATCAGCCGCCAGGTGCAGAGCGGCGAGACCATCATCGTGGACGGCGAGCAGGGGATGGTCATCATCTCGCCGACGCAGG
>JAKLEK010000137.1 GCA_022703115.1 Elusimicrobiota bacterium | reverse complement strand
TTGACCTCCGGGGCTTTCAGGCCGCATTGTATTGCGTCCTTTATCCACGGGCCGTGGTTGGCCAGCACGTAGGCGGACATCCCCTTGAAGATCGAAAGGTTCTCCAGGGCCTCCCTGGGGGCGGTGGCCAGCCGGAACATCAGGTCCTCGCTGATGATCTTGAAAGGCGGCCGGTTGCGGGACCTGGCGGCCTGCTCGCGAAAAAGATAGAGTTCCTTGAGGACCGCCAGGCCGCGGCCGTTCAACTGACGCGCCGAATGAATGCGGAAGAACCCTTCCTCGTCGAAAACGTTCTTGAGCGGGACCAGAGCGGCCACCTGCGCGAACTCGCCCTTTATCTCTTCCAGCTTCCCCTTGCGCGAAAGCTCCTCCGCCAGCATATTGCGCAGCTTGTGCAGATACAGCACGTCGCCTATGGCGTAGTCCAGCATCTCCCTGAGCAGCGGGCGGCGCCCCCAATCGGCCTTCTGATATTTTTTATCGAGTTCTATCCCGATATGCTCCTTTACCATGTTCTCCAGGCCGCAGCGCTTAAGGCCCAGGTACTTCGCCGCCAGCATCACGTCGAAGATGTTCTCGAACTTCACCGGCAGGACGGCCTTGATGGCCCGGATATCGGATTCAGCGGAGTGGAAGATCTTCTCTATCCTGCCGTTCTCGAAAACCGGCGTCAGAGAGCGGATGTCGACCGCCAGGGAATCGACCACGGCGTTAAGATGTTCGCTGGCCAGCTGCACCAGGCAAAGCTGCTCCCTGTAAACGTACATACTGTTGGATTCCGTGTCTATCGAAACGTACCTGTGGGTCAGCAGCTTGGCCGCGAAAGCGTCGAAGTCCGCCTGCTTGTCTATAAAAACGTAGGGCATATAAAATATAATAACATATTCGGGCCGGCTCCCGTCCGCCGGGCGCGCGGCGCTCTTTACGTCGCACGCTTGACCGTTCCCTATGCTCTACGTGATCTTCTACAAACCCTACGGAGTGCTTTCGCAGTTCACTCCCGGCCACGGCCACCCCTCCCTTGCGTCTTTCGGACTGCCGCGCGGCGTATACGCGGCCGGCCGGCTGGACGCCGACAGCGAAGGCCTGCTTTTCCTCACCGACGACGGCCGGCTTCAGAGCCGCATAGCGGAGCCGAAACACAAGGTCCCCAAGACCTATCTGGCCCAGGTGGAACGCGTCATCACGCCCGAGGCCCTGGAAAAGCTCCGGGCCGGCGTCGTTCTCCGGGACGGACCCACATTGCCCTGCGAGGCCAGACTGACGGCGGAACCCGCCCTCCCCCCTAGAGAACCGCCGATACGGTTCCGAAAATCCGTGCCGGTCTCATGGGTGGCCATGGAACTGCGCGAGGGCCGCAACCGGCAGGTGCGGCGGATGCTGGCGGCGGTCGGATTCCCGGTACTCAGGCTGGTCCGCTCCGCGATAGGCCCCCTGAACCTGGAGGGACTCGCTCCGGGAGAATGGCGGGAACTTTCCGCTAAAGAGGTCTCCGCGCTGCGGACCTGAAAGGAGAACAGAAATATGAGCGTACCCCCCAGGATAGGTTTCATAGGACTGGGAATTATGGGCCGGGCCATGGCCGCCAACCTCGTTAAGGCCGGCTTCAACGTCTCCGTCTACAACCGCGACCGGGCGAAGGCCGCTCCGTTCGAGGAGAAAGGCTGCGGAAGAGCCTCGACGCCCGCGGAGCTGGCGAAACGCTGCGACGTCGTAATAACGATGGTTTCGGACCCGACCGCGCTGGACGCGGTACTGGAAGGGCCGACAGGCGTATTTTCAGCCGGGTTCGCCGGCTGCCTCCTGATGAACATGAGCACGGTCTCGGTGGAATATACCCGCCGCCTGATGAAACGCTGTTTCGAAGAGAGGGTCAAGTTCATAGACTGCCCCGTTTCCGGCTCCAGGCCTCTGGCTGAGAACGGCACGCTGGTCCTGCTGGCCGGAGGAGAGGCGGAGGACATCGAAGCGGTCAGGCCGGCGCTGTCGGCCATGGGCAAGGCGGTGATCCACGCCGGGCCGGCCCCCGGCGGCACGGCGCTGAAACTTTGCGTCAACCTGATAATCGCCGGGGTAACATCGGCGCTGGCCGAGAGCGCCGCGCTGGCCGGGACTCTCGGCCTGGACCCGCGCCTCATATTCTCGGTACTTTCGGAGAACCCGGCCCTTAACTGCGCCTACTTCAGGATGAAGGAGCGCAATATCCTGGAGGGAGACTTCGCTCCGGCCTTCGCTCTGAAGCATATGCTGAAGGACGTGCGCTTCATGCTGAAGGAGGCCGGCGGGCGCGGCCAGGCCCTCCCGGTGACCGCGGCGATAGAGAAACTGATGAGCGAGTCGGAACGCGCGGGGGACGGAGAGATGGACCTTACCGTCATACATCGGAGATTGTCCCGGCGCGGCTAGTAGTGATGGAGGCGAAATGGGTTTCATAAAGGACATGAAGTCGGGGCTCAACAGGAACGTCACCTTCCTGGGCGTTGTAAGCGGCCTTACCGATATTTCCAGCGAGATGCTCTATCCGATAATCCCTATTTTTCTCACCTCAGTACTTGGAGCACCGATGAGGATCGTCGGCCTGATCGAAGGCACGGCGGAGGCGACGGCCAGCTTCCTGAAGATCCTGGGCGGGATATGGTCCGACAGGACCGCACGGCGGAAACCTTTCATCGTCGCCGGCTACGCCCTCTCGGCGGTGTCTAAACCGGTGCTGGCTCTGGCCGGCACCTGGCATCTCGTGCTTTTCTCCCGCTTCATGGACAGGGTCGGGAAGGGCGTGCGCTCCTCGGCGCGGGACGCCCTGATCGCCGATTCCACGCAAGAAAGGCACTGGGGCAAGGCGTTCGGCTTCCACCGGGCCATGGACACGCTCGGCGCCACCCTGGGGCCTCTCGCCGCCCTGCTGATGCTGAGGATGATGCCGGAAGCGGCGCCGGATTACCGCTTTATCTTCATGGCGGCCTTCGTCCCCGCGCTCCTGGGCGTGCTGGTCCTGGTGTTCCTGGTACGCGAGGCCTCACCCGTAGATCCGTCCGGCAAGAACGGACCCGCGGCGGAGAGGGCGCCCATGTCGTCCGATTTCAGGACCTTCGTGGTCCTGTACGCCGTTTTCGCCATAGGCAATTCCAACGACGCGTTCCTGATCCTGAAAGCCAAACAGTCGGGTTTCTCGACCACCCACGTCATTCTGGCCTATACGGCGTACAATCTCGTCTACGCGCTTACCGCCGCGCCGGCCGGCTGGCTGTCGGACAAGCTCGGGAAGATACGGACCATGTCCTTCGGGTTCCTCATATTCGCGTCGGTCTATATGGGTTTCGCCTACGCGGAAAAAGGCTGGATGATCTGGGGGCTCTTCGCGCTTTACGGCTTCTACGGAGCTTTCAAGGAAGGCATCGCCAAGGCCGTGGTCTCCCATCTGAGCGGCGCCGGGAACCGGGCGGCGGGGATGGGCTACTTCCAGGGGACCATGGGTTTTCTCACCTTCTTCGCCAGCTTCATGGCCGGACTGTTGTGGGACAAGGTCTCTCCGGCCGCGCCCTTCATAGCCGGCGCCGCGTGCGCCGCGCTTTCAATGCTGGGACTGCTGGTGTGGACCGGGCGAAGACGCCTGTCGTTCTGACGGAAACCCGCCGCGCGGCCGGCGGGTTTTATTATAGAATATCACGCGCGCCGGCGGGCCACCGCGGCCGTACCGGCTCTCGGTGAGGATATAAATGCCTGAAAAAAGACCGGCGCGGCGACCGGCCGCTCCATCCACTCTGCTTAAGGAAGTGCTGCGGCGCGAGGTGCTCCCCGCCATGGGATGCACCGAACCCCTGGCGGTAGCCTTCTGCGCCGCCTCAGCGGCCAGCCTCCTCGACGACGCGCCCATCCTTAAAGCCCTGATAACTACGGATCCCGGAACCTACAAGAACGGGCTCGCGGTCTCGCTGCCGAACACCGGAGGCCGGAAAGGGAACCTTCTGGCCGCCGCGCTCGGCCTGGTGATACGCAGACCCGGCCTCGGCACGGGGATACTCCGCAGGGTCTCCCCTTCGGACCTTGAAGCCGCCGGCAAGATGATAAGGGAAGGCCGGGTCGCGCTGCGCGCGGTCCCGGCGCGCCGGGGCATATATATCGAATGCCGTCTCAGGTCGGCGCGCGGCTCCTCCGTATGCGTCGTTTCCGGGGGACACGGGAACATCTCGCTGCTCGAAAAGAACGGCCGCCGGATAGCGGCGGCGCGGACGGCCGGAGCCGGACCTGCGGCGGCCTACAAGGAAATCCTGAAAAAGGCCGATTTCCGGCTGCTTTTCCGGGAAGCCGGGAACGCGGACGCCGAAGACCTGGCCTACATAAAGCGCGGCATACTTATGAACCTGAAGGCTTCCAGAGCGGGGCTCGGGCTCAAAAAGGTGGGCTACTATATACGGGACCTGATGGACAAAGGCTACCTGAAGAAGGACATCCTTTCCACGGCGAAGCTGACCGCGTCGGCCGCTACGGACGCGCGCATGTCCGGCGCGCCGGTCGAGGTCATGTCCAGCGGCGAATCGGGCAACCAGGGAGTGGTGGCCATCCTGGTACCCTATCTGGTCGGCAGGACCTTCAAAGTACCGGAACGGAAGATATTGAAGAGCATAGCCCTTTCCCACCTCGTCAATTCCTACATAAAGGTGTTCACCGGCGAACTCTCCCCGATCTGCGGCTGCGCCGTGGCGGCAGGCGTCGGCGCCAC
>JAKLEK010000136.1 GCA_022703115.1 Elusimicrobiota bacterium | reverse complement strand
CCCGCGCCCGACGAAAGCCCCGCGGGCGACCAGCCGCCACGCTCCTCGTCTGGGGATATATACCGGCATGACCGAATAGCCGGCCATATGAAGTTTATCCGTCACCGTACGGGCCGACTCCACGGAGACTTCATGTTCCGCCGACCGCCCGCCGAAAAGCACGCATATTCTCTTTTTCATATTCCTTCCTCTCGCCCTCGGTCCCGCCTCCGGGCCGCCATCATCCAACCGTTTCGATCACTCCCCCCCCAAGCACCCTGTCCCCGTCGTAGAACACGACCGACTGTCCGGAGGCGGGCGCGAACTGCGACTTTTCAAAGGTCCCGGAGAAACCATACCCGTCGGAAGAGGCCACCCGGCAGGCCGCGGGGACGTGCCGGTAGCGTATCTGGGCGCGGACGACATCACCGGTCTTGGGCGGGGCGGACAGCCAGTTCATACCCGAAGCGGTAAAAGAAGAGAAGCTGGCGTCCTCCAGGCCTCCGAGGACCACCTCGTTCGTCGCCGGCCGCAGAGCCGACACGTACATGCGGCCCCCGCCGTAGACCCCGAGGCCGCGGCGCTGGCCTATGGTATAGTTGAAATAACCGTCGTGGCGTCCCAGTATCTTCCCTTTCGAGTCCACTATGCGGCCGGGACGCGGCTCAAGGCCCTTTCCGGCGAGGTATTTCCCGTAGCTTCCCCCACCCACGAAACAGATGTCGCTGCTCTCCCTTACGCCCTCCATAGGCAGGCCGAGACCGGCGGAGATGCGCCTGACTTCCCGCTTCTCCAGCGCGCCAAGCGGGAACAGCAGCCGCGGCAGCTGATCCTTTTTAAGGCAGTAAAGGAAATAGCTCTGGTCCTTCAGCGGGTCGGTCCCGCGCAGCAGACGGAATTCCCCGCCGGCCGCCTCTATGCGCGCGTAATGCCCGGTAGCCAGATATTCGGCGCCGAAAGCGACGGCGAGGTCGAAAAGATAGGAGAACTTCACGTAACGGTTGCACTCCACGCACGGATTTGGGGTGCGGCCCGCGGAATAGGCCCTGACGAAATCGCCGATGACCCTGTCGCCGAACACCCGCTCCGCGTTCTTCACATAGTGCCTGATCCCGATAGCGTCGCAGACCGCGCGGGCGCGCGCGGCGGAGTCGGCCGAGCCGCAGCAGGCTGGGCCGGATCTCTCCGGAGCGAAAAGGTTGAGGGTCACACCGGTCACTTCGAACCCGTCCCTTTTCAGCAGGGCGGCGGCCACGGCCGAATCCACTCCGCCGGACATGGCGACTACGGCTTTTTTCCTCATATCTCGATAAAGAACGAAACGCAAAGCGCGAAGAGCGGAACGGCTGCCGCGCGCTCTTTACGCTTCACGTTTCACCGCCAAGACATCACGGCTATTGCCCGAAATCGAAACCTTTGAACAGGTCTTCCTCTGTCTGGTCCGCGGCGGCCCCCTGAGGCTTGGCTTCGGCCGGCTGCGCGGCCTTCGTCGCCCCCGGAGCCCTGGAACCCGGCAGGGCCTTCGCCTTACCGTCGCCTACGGGCTGGACTATGGTCTTCCTTACGCCCTCCGCGAAGATCAGAAAGCCGCTGTTCATGTCGTAGTACAGCCGGAACGGGGACTCCCTCACCTGCGGCTCGTAAGCGGTGCCGAGATTCAGTTTCTGCTGGTCCCAGCCCGGATTATAGACCAGTTTACCTTTTACATCCACCTTGCTGTTGACTATGGGCAGCGAAAACCGGACCTTATAGACGCCCATGGAGTCGCTTATACCCGGGGAGAAGGAGAGGTTGATGGACGATTTGGCGCTTTCCTCTACGGCGGCGAAATCCCCGGTCTCCCCCATTCCTTCCCCGGCCTTCAGCTTCCCGGCGTCCGGAGCGACCCGGACCGTGACCCCTTCTATGGGATTCCCCGCGTAATCCGTTATCTGACCCTGTATGCTGCCGTCGAAGAAGCTGCCGGTCTTGGCGGTGGAGAAGAACACGAACTCCCTCTTGCCTACGACCTTCCTGGTCATCGCGACGTCGGCTATCCGCTGCTCGGTGAAATCCACGACTTTAAGTTTCTTCATTCCCCCGAAACAGCCGGAAAGAGCCAGGCACGGGAGCAGCAGAAGGCAGTATTTCCACGGACCGGACGCGCGGTTCCGGCGTTCGTAAGGACCGTTCATCTCTCCTCTCCTTCCTCCGCCGGAACGGGCGCCTCATCGGGCGGAGGCCCGGCCATGTCCGCGGCCGGAGCCTGGGCTTCAGCCGCGGGGACTTCAACCGCGGCGGGAGCGGCGGTTCGTTCAGCCCCTTCCTTTTCGGCGCCGGAACCTTTCCGGGACGGGTCCGGATAGGGGTTGTTCTTTATGAAAAAGACCACCCTGCGGTTCTTTTTACGGTTCATTTCGCTGTCGTTGGGAACTATCGGGTGATATTCCCCGTATCCGACAGCCGCCAGCCGCCTGGGTTCGAAATCTTTCTCCAGCAGCAGCTTGACCACGTTCGTGGCCCTGGCGGTGGAGAGCTCCCAGTTGGACGCGAACTGCCTGGTGAAGATCGGCACGTCGTCGGTATGCCCCTCCACCACTATATCGAACTTGGCGGCAAGCTTCCTGAGCACGGGGGAGAGTTTGTCCATCTGGTCCAGCATCTGGTCGGTCAGTTCCGCCTTTCCGCTCTCGAAAAAGGCCACCTGGCTGTTCTCCTCCAGGGTTATGCGCATGCCTTCCTTGTCCATGGAGACCTGGCCCTGCATCTGGCCTTCCTTTATCATCTCCTGTATATCCTGACTGGCCTTCTGCATATCCTTGTTAAGGGCGGCGGAAAGGGCGTACAGGATGACGAAGAAACAGACGAGCTCGGTCATCAGGTCGGCGTAATTGACCAGCCAGGGCGGAGCGGGGTGCCCTATCTGGGCGACCCTGGCGTCGTCCTCCGGTATCATGTTCCTGACCTTGAGAGCCATAGTTATGTTCCGCCCGAGGCGAGTTTCAGGAAAGGCTTAGGGCTGGGCGGCGCCAGGGGCCGCCGGCGCGGCGCCTTCCTGCGGACCCGCTTTAGGTTCCTCTTTCTTCACCGTCCTTCTCTTGGAAGGCTCCAGGTACGCCTTAAGATTGGCCTCAACGACGCTGGGCGCGGCCCCGCTCTGAAGCAGCAGCACTCCGCGTATTATGATCTCTTTGACGAAGAGCTCCTCCTCGGAGCGGTGCTTCAGTTTTCCGGCCATCGGCAGGAACAGCCAATAACCGGAGCCCAACCCGTAGAAAGCGGCGGAAAGCGCCAGCGCCATGCGCCGGGGCACCTGGGCCACGTCTTCGATGGACGCCAGCATCATTATCATGCCCAGCACCGTGCCGATAATGCCGAACGCCGGAGCGTAGGTGCCGAGGGCGTTGAAGATCTCCCTGCCGACCTTGTGGCGCTCGCGGATGAAGTCCAGCTCCGTCTCGAGCATGTTCCTTATGAATTCATGGTCCGCGCCGTCTATGACCAGCTGCACTCCGCGCTTCAGGAAATCGTTGTCTATGGTCTTGGCGTCCGCTTCGAGCGCAAGAAAGCCCTCTTTCTTGGCTTTCTGCGAAAGGCCCACGAAGGTGGAGACCAGCTTGGAGGTGTCCTCGCCCTTGGAAGTCAGCACCTGTTTCAGGACCTTTCCCACTCCTATGACCGCCGACATGGGATAGTTGACCAGAATGGCGCAGGCGGTGCCGCCCATGACTATCAGGAAAGCCTCCATATTGAGGAAGGGCTTGAATCCGGACAGGCCCTCGCCCATATACACCGAGGCGACCACGAAACCGAAGAATATTATTATGCCGCTTATCGTCGCTATATCCATAAGATCTCCGGTGCGGCGGAACGAGGAAGCGGGATCATCCCTTTACTTCCTCTCGAATCCCTCTATGGGATTGACGCACCTCTTCTCCGAGTAAACCTTTTTCCTGTATTCCACGACCTTGTCCACCACGTCCTGCACGCCGTCCCTGACCAGGAAGCGGTTGCCGGTGGCCAGATTGATGACCGTATCCGGCGTCGCCTCCACGCTCTCTATCAATTCGGCGTTCACCACTATGTCCGAGCCGTTGAGTTTGGTCAGTTTTATCATTATGCTTATTATAACATTAACCCGGGACGCAAAGCGGCGGGAACGCTGTGCGCGCGGACGCGGCTCGCGAAAGTCATTCAGGGGCGGCGACGGGGCCGCGGAAGACGGGTCCGGCCTGCTATGCCGCGGCGGCAGAACGGGCGCGGGAGGCCCGCCCTATAGGCCTATTTCTTTCCTTTTATGGCCCACTTTATCCGGTCCGGGATGGAGCCTTCCATCCGCTTGTAGGATTCGAGTTCCGCGGAAACCGCGGCCAGGCGCTCCTGGTCCGCCCTGGACTGGCCGGCGGCCTCGTCGCGAAGCGCGGATGAATTCTGCCTTTCGGTCTCCAGCTGCACGGCCAGGTCCCTTAACTGCTCGTCAAGTTCGGCCGTACGCTGGCGCATGGCGGCGAGCTCGGCTTCGAGCGCGGCGCTTTTCTCCTGGGAGGATCTAAGAGCGCCGGCCAGCTCCTGTTCGCGGGCGGAGGCGGCCGCCTGGAACTCCGAGAGCTGCGCCTTCAATGAGGCGACGCCGGCGGCGTAATTGCGTTCGTTCTCGGCCTTCAAGCCGGTCACCGATTCCAGCTGAGCCTCCAGGCGCCTGTAATCGGCGGCCAGGGCCGTCCTGGAATCCTCGAATTCCTTCTGCGCGCGGGCGAGCCGTTCGTTGAACTCGGAG
>JAKLEK010000135.1 GCA_022703115.1 Elusimicrobiota bacterium | reverse complement strand
GGCGGACATACCGTGGGCGCGGGCGTGGTCACTGAGATAATAGAGTAAAGCGTGAACAGCGGACGGGGAAGGGGGGGGCGCTTCACGGTTTACGGTCGCGTAAGGAACTTATGACTGAAAACGTACAGACAGACGACATGAAGCCGGCGGCGCAGCAGAAGATACGCATCAAACTGCTGTCCTACGACTACAGGCTGATAGACCAGTCTACGGCGAAGATAGTGGATACGGCGAAGCGGACCGGCGCCCTAATAGCGGGCCCGGTGCTGCTTCCGACCAGGATCCGCAAGTACACGGTGAATCGCTCCGTTCATGTGGACAAGAAGTCCCGCGAGCAGTTCGAAATGCGCGTGCACAAGCGGCTGATCGACCTGATAAGTCCCACGCAGAAGACGGTGGACGAGCTTATGAAGCTGGACCTGCCGAGCGGTGTGGACGTAGAGATCAAGCTGTAATCCCGCCGGTCGCTGTTTGAAGGCCCGGGCCGTTCGCGTAGGTGAACGGTCCGGGTTTCTTTTTGCGGCCGGGCGGTAGTCAGTGGCCTGGATGGGAACGGTTCATGAGAATAAAAACTATCGCGGTTTCGCTGGCGTGTTTTTTCTTCCTCGCGGCAGGCGAATGCCGCTCCGGGTGGACCCCGCTGAAGCTGCAGGTGTCCGCCGACGGGTGGTTGTGGCCGCAGGCCGATACCGTGGCCGGTCTGAACTTTAATTTTGCTGGAGATACGCCCAGTCTATACGGCCTGCAGTTCGGGTTCCAGAACGGCGCGAATACGGCGATGGGGGCGCAGCTGGGGCTGGTGTATAATTACGCTCTGGACGGGTTCTACGGTTTCCAGCTTTCTCCGGCCCGGAATTTCGCGGATTCGCAGTACGGGGCGCAGTTCGGAGGGTGGAACGTTTCCGCCGAGATGAGAGGGGTTCAGGGGGGGTGGCTGAGGAACGAGGCGGGAAGCGGGGCGGGGCTGATGCTGGCTCCGTGGAACGTGGCGCGGGCGCGATTCGGAGGAGTTCAGCTGGGTTTTTACAATGATGTGCCCGGGGATATGAGCGGACTGCAGATAGGCGCGGTTAATATCTGCCGCGGAACCCTGCACGGGCTGCAGCTCGGTTTCGCGAACATCGCCCGCAACGGCATGCTTCCTTTTACTATCGGTCTTAACGCCGGTTTCTGATCCGCGGTGAAATACGGGGATGTCCGGAGGCGAGATGGGAGTGAAGATAGAGGCGGTTTACGTCGGTGACCAGAGAGTGGAGCTGACACACGGTCCCAGCGGAGAGAGGATATCCACCGATCTTCCGGAGGATAACGGCGGTCGGGGAAGGACCTTTTCGCCGACCGATCTGTTCGCCTGCTCGCTGGCCTCGTGCGTCCTTACCATCATGGCCAAGGTGGCGGAGCGGGACGGAACGGACCTCAAGGGCGCGTCCATAGAGATAGAGAAAAGCATGGGCGAAGGCCCCCGGCGGATAACCGCTCTGACCGGGACCATCACCCTGCCGGCCGGCATCACCGCGGCGGAGCGGGCCAGGCTGGCCGAAAGCGTGAAGGCGTGTCCCGTGCACAGGAGCCTTCATCCGGACATAAAGGTCGAGTTCGATCTGCGCGACTGAGCGGCAGGAGGCATTGTCATGGACCTGCAGACGTTCCTTCTTCTGGCCAGTCTTGCGATACTGGCCGGCTGGGCGTATTATACCGACAGGAAGAGCAAGGCCAGCGACAGGAAAGAGGAGTTCAAGAAGAAGCTTTCCAGGTTCAGGGACGCTCAGCGGACCATGCCGGACCTCATAAGGAAGCTGGGCGGCGACCTGTCCGACCCTCAAAAGAGCTCGTACAGGGACATATTCGTGGTCGACAGGAATTCCCCCTTCGACGGCGGCGCCGGAGCCTTGGTCTATTACACCGAGGACCATCCGGACCTGGACGCCTCGCTGGCGGCGCTGGAGAGCGGCGGCTATATCAAGGACGTCACTCCTTACAACGTGAAGAAATACCGCATGTCGGATGAGTTCGTGGAGATGGTCCTGTACGTATACGCGCCCAGGGACCTGGCGGAGGAGAAGTAGAGGCGAAGGTACGGTCGGGGGGCAGCCCGGAAAAAAAAGACCGCCGGTCCGTATAACGGCCAGGCGGTCTTTTTTTTACTCGGTCCTATTTGAACTTTATGGCTTTGCCTCGGACCACGGTGGTATTGTTGGACCAGAGGATCCACCAGCTGCTGTAGGCTTCCGCGGTCACTTCTATGAGCGCGTCGGCCCCCATCTTGGACTTGGCGTCGTCGATCGCGCCCTGTATGGTATTCGCGCCGCTTATCGGAAGGACGCCGAGAAGCAGGGTCCGGCTGTCCGTGCCTTTTACCTCTCCCATCACGTCGTAAGCCTTCCCCTCTAGCGGAGTGGTGGAAGGGGCCAGCCCGCCCGGGATATGCGCGCATCCGGCGAGGAACATCGCCGCGGCTCCGGCTAGGGTGATCCTTGAAAAGTTCTTCATTTGCCGCCTCCTGATGGAATTACCGCACGGAGATATTAACATTAATAGCCTTATTCCGACAAGGCCGCCGGATCCGGAGAAAAAACTTTTGACTCAGGAAAGTTTTTTTGTTAAAATAAAGCCGTAGTCAAAAGCCTTTCAAAGCGAAGTTCCTTTGTTAAGGTCTGTTTTTATATATTTAAGGCCGTCGCGTTCTTCGGAATACGGGCGGTCGGTCCTATAGGCGGAGCGGCCTCAAATTCCCTCCGACTGCGGACTTTATACCATAAAAACATAAAACTGAAGCGCGTTTTCCGGGCCGCCCGCAGGCGGCCGGGACGAGGCTGTCGCGGGGCCCCGGAGTCCTTCCCGTCGCTACGGGAGAGACCGGAGGTTTTCCCCGGAGCGCGGCCCCATCGTTTCCGGCGGTATTTCAGAGGTAACAATATATGACCGAAGAGAATAAGAACGCGGATAAGACCCAGGGCGCGCCGCAGGCCCAGCCTGAGGAGATGCCCTCGGCCCTTAAGTTCATCATCGGCAGGAAGGTCGGGATGACGCAGATGTTCGACGAGCACGGAGAACTGTACGGCGTCTCGGTCGTAGAGGCCGGGCCCTGCCGCGTGGTGCGCACCAGGACCAGCGAGCGCGACGGCTATACCGCCGTTTGTCTCGGTTTCGGCCACAAGAAGGACAGTCATACCGATAACGCGGCTCGCGGCATTTTCTCCAAGCTCGGCATGAACCCCATCCGGCACATGAAGGAATTCAGGGTGGACAAGATCGACGGCGTCAAAGAGGGGCAGACCGCCACCGTCGCGGCCCGCTTCTCGGCCGGAGATTACGTGGACGTGCAGGGCGTTTCCAAGGGCAAAGGATTCGCGGGCGGCATGAAAAGGCACAATTTCCGCGGGGGACCCGCCTCCCACGGCGCGTCCGACAGGGAGAGGGCTCCCGGCGGTCTGGCTTCCAGGCGTTCCCTGGGGCGCGTTCTTCCCGGCCAGCGCATGGCGGGGCATACCGGGACGGATACCGTCAGCATGATGAAGATAAAGGTCATGAAAGTGATACCGGAGCGCAACCTGCTGCTTCTCAACGGAAGCGTGCCGGGGCCGAACGGGAGCACGGTGTACGTGGTCAGGACCGTGAAATCGGTCCCTCAGCCCAGGGTCGTGACCGGGAAAAAGGCCAAGGCCGCCGCGAAGGCCGCGCCTAAGAAGGCCGCGCCGGCCGCTAAGAAATAAGGAAAGACCAGATTATGGAAACCAAACTGTTGGACCTGAGCGGCAAAGAGATAGGCAAGTACGAATTGCCCGAGTTCCTTTTCAGCCTCAAACCGGACCCGTTCTTCCTGCATGAGGCCGTGAAGTATTACCTGGCCAATAAGCACCGCGGGACCGCCTGCACTAAGACCCGGAGCGAGGTCTCCGGCGGCGGACACAAGCCCTGGAAGCAGAAAGGCACGGGCCGCGCCCGCGCCGGAAGCACCCGCTCCCCGGTCTGGCGGAAGGGCGGCATAGTTTTCGGGCCACGGCCCCATTCTCACCGGCGCGAGATGCCGGAGACCAAGAGACGGGCCGCGCTGGCGGACGCGCTGTCGGCCAAATACGCGGCCGGCGAGGTCTTCGTGGTGGAGAACCTGGATTTCAAAGAGGCCAAGACCAAAGCCTTCGCGGCTTTCTGCAGGGGGATGTCGCTCGACGGCAAGAGGGTTCTTTTCGTCACCGACAAGCCGGACGCCAATTTCCACAGGGCTTCGCGCAATATCCCCCGCGCCAACTGGAGCCTGGCCGCCAATCTGAACGCCTACGAGGTACTGCGCCACGGACGCCTGGTCTTCACCGCGTCCGGGATGGCGGCTCTGGCGAACCTGGGCAAGAGGGAGGACTGATGAACAGGCCGATTTCGGAAGTGCTGGTGGCTCCCATATTGAGCGAGAAGAGCGTTTCCGCGAAGGACGCGCAGAACCGCTATACCTTCAGGGTCCGCTCCGGCGCCAACAAGGTGGACATAAAGAAGGCGGTCGAGAACCTGTTCAAGGTGAAGGTCGAGAAGGTGCGGACCATGATATTCATGGGCAAACTGCACCGGGTCGGCCGTTACGAAGGGAAGAGGTCCGACTGGAAAAAGGCGATCGTCACGGTTAAGGAAGGACAGAAGATAGATCTTACCGATCTGCCCAAATAAGGGGCAGTGAGCAGCGGGTTTTTCAGGAGATATTATGCCAGTAAAATCATTCAGACCGTACACCCCGTCCAGAAGGACGATGCAGGTGGCCGATTATTCCGACATCACCAGAACGTCCCCGGAAAAGAGCCT
>JAKLEK010000134.1:3946-4792 GCA_022703115.1 Elusimicrobiota bacterium | reverse complement strand
CAATCTGGACGTGCTGGAACTGAAGATAAAAAAGGCCTACGAGCTCTCGCTCAAACGGGCGCCCAAGAACTGATCCTCCGCGTATCATGAAACACATCTGCGTCTTCGCCGGCGCCGGGTCCGGGCGGCTTCCGGAATACTCCGCGGCCGCCGCGGAACTGGGCCGCCTTCTGGCCGCCAACTCCCTCACCCTCGTCTACGGCGGGGGAAGCACCGGCCTGATGGGCGTAGTCGCCGACGCCGCGCTGGCGGCGGGCGGACGGGTCATAGGCGTGATCCCCGAAAGCCTGACCGGCATCGAAGTGGACCACAAGGGTCTCAGCCGCATGATCGTCACCGCGGACATGCACGAGCGCAAGGCCGAGATGCACCGCCTGTCCGACGCCTTCGTGGCCCTCCCAGGCGGGGTCGGCACGTTCGACGAGCTTTTCGAGGCCCTCTGCTGGGCGCAGCTCGGTTTCCATAAAAAGCCCTGCGCCCTGCTGAACGCCGGCGGCTACTACGACCCACTTCTGCGCCTTATGCGCAACGCCGTGGACGAAGGCTTCACCGACAAGAAAACCCTCGGCCTGCTCATCACCGCCCCGGCTCCCGGGGAACTGCTGGCGGCCCTGCGCGGGAAGTCCGGAAGGAGAAAGACATGAAGGAAAAGATCCTGGAAAAAATAAGGACCTGCGGAGCCTACGCGGTGGAGCTGCAGCGGGGCCTGACGGCCATACCGGCCCTTTCCCCCTCCAGCGGCGGGAACGGTGAGTACGATAAGGCCGCGTACCTGGAAAAAGAGCTGAAGAAGCTGGCTTTCGACTCCATCGACTGGTTCAACGCGCCGCAGAAAGAGGCGAAGAA
>JAKLEK010000134.1:0-3936 GCA_022703115.1 Elusimicrobiota bacterium | reverse complement strand
TGCTGAACGCCGGCGGCTACTACGACCCACTTCTGCGTCTTATGCGCAACGCCGTGGACGAAGGGTTCACCGACGTGAAGACGCTCGACCTGCTCATCACCGCCCCCGCCCCGGGGGAACTGCTGGAAGCTCTGCGCGGAAAGCCCGGAAGGAGAAAGACATGAAGGAAAAGATCCTGGAAAAAATAAGGTCCTGCGGGCCCTACGCGGTGGAACTCCAGCGCGGCCTGACGGCCATACCGGCCCTTTCCCCCTCCAGCGGCGGGAACGGCGAATACGATAAAGCCGTCTACCTGGAAAAAGAGCTGAAGAAGCTGCCTTTCGACTCCATCGACTGGTTCAACGCGCCGCAGAAAGAGGCGAAGAACGGCATACGCCCCAACATCGTCGCCCGCTATAAAGGTAAAAAGCCCGGCCGCACCCTGTGGATAATGTCCCATCTGGACATAGTCCCGCCGGGAGAGCCGTCCCTCTGGAAGTCGGACCCATACAAGCTCAGGATAGAGGGACGGCGCCTGATAGGCCGCGGGACCGAGGACAACCAGCAGGCGATAGTCTCCAGCATTATCGCTCTGAAGGCGATGATGGACCTGGACTTCAGGCCGGAGATGGACATAGCGCTCCTGTTCTGCGCCGACGAAGAGACCGGATCGGCTTTCGGCGCCGACTACCTGGCCAGAAAGCACCGGCGCATATTCGGGGCCGACGACATGTTCTTCGTACCCGATTCCGGCACGAAGGACGGCTCGGCCATAGAGGTGGCGGAAAAATCCATCATGTGGCTGAAAGTCACCACGCGCGGCCGGCAGTGCCACGCCTCCAGGCCGGACCAGGGGATAAACGCCTTCAAGGCCGCCAGCGAGCTGGCCGTCGGATACGGCTCGCTGTACCGTAAATTCCCGCGGCGGGACGCCCTTTACGATCCCCCGTTCAGCACTTTCGAACCGACCAAAAAAGAGGCGAACGTGCCCAACGTCAACACGATACCCGGCGAGGACGTGTTCTATATGGACTGCCGGGTCATGCCGGACTACAGGCTCCGGGACGTGAAGGCCGAGATGCGCCGCATCGCCGACGGAATAGAGAGGAAGCACAAAGTCAGGATCGCCTTCGAACCCAGTCAGGAGGGCCAGGCTGCGCCTCCGACCTCCCCGGATTCCCCGATAATCCTGGCGCTGAAAAAGGCCGTAAGGGAGATCTACCGGGTGAAACCGAGGGTGCACGGCATCGGCGGCGGCACCGTGGCCGCCAGCTTCAGGCGCCTGGGCCTGCCGGCGGCCGTGTACGCCCGCATCGACGAACGCGCCCATCAGCCGAACGAGTACTGCGTGCTGGACAACATCCTCGGAGACGCCTGCATCTTCGCCGTTTCCGCCCTGCTGCTCGGCGGGCGGGAATAACGTGCTATAATATCGCCCATGTCAGGCACCGATACCGGCGGAGGAAAGAACTGTCCCTGCGGCCTCTCCGCCGCCGGGACGCCGGGCGCCTCCGTAGAAAAGGACCCGAAATACCCGCCGGTGGTCTCCTGCACCCTAAGGAACGGCCTGCAGCTCCTGATCCTGCGCAAGACCTTCGTCCCTACGGTCTCTTTCACCATGATCTTCAAGGTCGGGAACGTGGACAGCCCTCCGGGGAAGACCGGCCTGGCCCACCTGTTCGAGCACATGGCCTTCAAGGGCACGCGGACCGTGAATTCCCTCTGCTTCGAGAAGGAGAAACCGGCGCTGGACAGGGTGGACGCGGCCGCCCTGTCGGTCATCGAAGAAGAGTCCAGGCCGGAACCGGACGCGGAGAAACTGGCCGCCCTGCGCGCCGGACTGGAAGCCGCCGAACAGGCGGCCGACAAGCTGGCGGTCAAGGACGAATACTGGAAGATCTATACCGAGCTCGGGGAGTCGGGGATGAACGCGATGACCTCCACCGATTACACCGCTTACGTGGTCTCCCTTCCCTCCAACAGGCTCGAAGCCTGGATGCTCCTGGAATCCGACAGGTTCATGAACCCGGTGCTGCGCGAATTCTACAGGGAACGGGACGTGGTGATGGAAGAGCGCCTTATGGGGGAATCGGACCCTAACCGGCTTCTGTGGGAAACGCTCTCCACCACCGCCTTCTCGGTCCACCCGTATCATAACCCTATAATAGGCTGGGAAGAAGACCTCCGGCGCCTGACGCGCGGCGACGCGGAAAAGTTCTACCGGACGTTCTACGCCCCGAACAACGCCGTCCTCTCCGTAGTCGGGGACGTGGAGCCTGGAGAGGTCATACGCCTGGCCGAGAAGTATTTCTCTCCCTGGAAAAGCCGCCCGCTGCCGGAGCGGGACTACCCGGCGGAACCGCCGCAGACCGCGGAAAAACGCGTCGAGGTGCGTTTCGGGGCGAAACCGGCCCTGCGCATCGGCTTTCACAATCCCGGCTACTCCGGAAAGGACGCTTACGCGCTGATCATGCTGAGCGAGATCCTCTCCGGGGGCAAGTCCTCCCGCTTCTACCGCGGCATCGTAGAAGGGCGGGAACTGGCGCTCTACGCCAACTCCTACAGTTCCTTTCCGGGAGACCTCTACCCGTCCCTTTTCGTGGTTATGGCCGCACCGAAGGCTCCGCACACCCTGGAGGAAGTCGAAGCGGCGGTCCTGGAGGAGCTTGACCGCCTGAAGACGGAACCGCCCTCCCGCAGGGAGATGGAAAAGGTCCTCAACGGCTACGAGGCCGATCTCGTGGGCCAGCTGGAGTCCGGCGCGGGGCTGGGAATGAGCCTGGCCGTCGGCCAGCAGATGCACGGCGACTGGCGGTTCGACTGGAAGGCCGCGGACGAGCTCCGCCGGCTGGAGCCGGCGGACATATCCCGCGCGGCGGCGAAGTATTTCACCAGGGAGAACAGGACCACCGTGTTCCTGAGGGAAAACGGAACCCCGCCGCTCTCCGCGATCTGATATGAAAACCCATACCGACCATGCGGCGCTGAGGCCCGCCCTGCCGGCCGCCGGAGGCCTGGCCTTCAGGCCGCCGGCCGGCTCCCGCCGCGCGCTGTCCAACGGCCTGGTCGTCTATCTGCTCAGGGACGATACCCTGCCGCTGGTCCATGCCGCCGCCCTCATAAGGACCGGCAAGATCTACGACCCCGCCGGGAAGATCGGCCTCGGGGAACTGACTCTCGCCCTTCTCAAGGACGGCGGGACCATTGACCGCAGGGCGGCGGAGATAGACGACACCCTGGACCTCCTCGGCGCCAGGATGGAGGCCTCCATAGCTTTCGAAGAGGCCAGGGTGACCATGTTCTCCCTCAAGAAGGACCTGGACGCGGTCCTCGACATCTTCGCGTCCGTGATATTGAGACCGGCCTTCGAGGAGGAAAAGGTCCTCCTGAAGAAGGCGGAGGCGCTGGAGATGATACGGCGCAGGAACGACGACCCGGCCAGGACCGCCCAGAGGGAGGCTCTAAGACATTTTTACGGCGCCGGACATTGCTACGGCTGGCGCCCAGAGAGCTTCACCATCGAGCCTCTCGCCGGGAACGACCTTAAAGCCTACCACGCCAGGTATTTCAGGCCGGAGAACATCATTATCGCCGCGGCCGGGGATTTCGGCGACGAGGACGCTTTCCTGAAAAAACTGGAGGCCAGGTTCGGCGGGCCGGCCGGCGGGCGGACCGCTCCGCCGGAGGTCCCGCCGGCCGAACCGGAAGGGAAACGCAGGGTATACCTGATAAATAAGGACGTGCCGCAGACCTTCATCTCGGTGCTCCAGAAGGGAATAAGACGCCACGATCCTGAGGAGTTCCCTCTTTACATCGCCAACGAGATCCTGGGCGGAGGACTTTCCTCGCGCATGTCGGCCGAGATACGCTCGCGCATGGGCCTGGCTTACAACGTCGGCAGCTATTTCGCGAAAAGGCCGGACCTGGGCTTCATCAACGCCTACTGCGGGACCAGGC
>JAKLEK010000133.1 GCA_022703115.1 Elusimicrobiota bacterium | reverse complement strand
TGGCGTCCACTATGCGTATACGGCCGTATCCGGCTTCCCTCAGGGCGGAGGCTATGTATAGAAGGCCGAGGGGGACGGTGCACGGGATGTTGCCGGTGTCAGGATAGCCGCGCAGGTTCGGATTTATAAGAAGGATCTTCATTACCTGAAAACCGGCTTCGCCGGTATCATTGTTCCCAGGCAATTGTACCGCTTTTCGGAATAGTCTCCAAGCGGGGGATAGGGTAACATCAAGAGTTGTGTGTAATTCGGTTCGCGGGTCCTGCCGGGGTGCCGGGCCGCAAAACCGGCGTCAAGGCTATGCCAGTGCCGTATCAGGGCCTATGGCCTTCAGACGGCCGCGTACACAGCTTCGTATGCGGGTTGTGTCCGTAAACACACGACAGGTCAGCGTAGTCCACCCGCCTTCCGGACGGTTTTGCTTGCCCGGCATCCCCGTCACCCGCTCCACCCTAAGTTCAAATCGCTGGCCATTTTTGATACCATATCCTTATCGGCCGCCCGCCCCGGGTCCGGCCGGAGAGGATATGCAAAGAATAGCGAAACACCCGGTCCTGCCGGTGGAAACCAGGAACAAGGTGCGCTTCACCTTCGAAGGCCGCGGCATGGAGGCCCTGGAGGGAGAGGTCATCTCCAGCGCGCTTTTCGCCAACGGCGTCAAGATCTTCAGCGAACACAAGAAGGGCGCCGCGCCCCAGGGGATATTCTGCGCCAACGGACAATGCGCGCAATGCTCGGTCATCGCCGACGGCCTGCCGGTAAAGGCCTGCGTGACGAAGGTCACGGAGGGCATGACGGTCTCCCCCCTCAAGGGCACGCCGAAACTTCCCCTTTCCGCCTGCGTACAGGCCTTCGGCCGGCCCATAGAGCTTGAGACCGACGCCCTGATAATCGGCGGCGGACCTTCGGGCCTCGCCGCGGCCGCCGAGCTGGGCCGCCTGAACGTTAAGACCATAGTCCTGGACGACAAGAGCGTCCCCGGCGGCAAGCTGGTGCTCCAGACCCATAAGTTCTTCGGCTCGGTGGAGGACTGCTACGCCGGCACACGCGGCATAGACATCGCGGAAAAGCTTTCGGAACAGCTGAAGGAGTTCCCGTCCGTTTCGGTATGGACCGGTTCCACCTGTCTGGCGGTTTTCTCGGATAAAAAAGCCGGCGTCCTGCGCGGGGACGCGTACCATCTCATAAAACCCAAGGTCCTTATAAGCGCCACCGGGGCCAGGGAAAAGAGCCTTGTCTTCCCGGGCAACACCCTGCCGGGAGTATACGGGGCCGGCGCCTTCCAGACCCTGGTCAACCGGGACCTGGTGCGCCCGGCCAAACGCCTGTTCGTGGTGGGAGGCGGCAACGTCGGACTGATCGCGGCCTACCATGCCCTGCAGGCCGGCATCGAAGTGGTCGGACTGATCGAGGCCATGCCGGAATGCGGCGGCTACAAGGTGCACGCCGACAAGATAAGGCGCATGGGCGTGCCCATATACACCCGCCACACCATAGTTCGGGCCGACGGGAAAAAGGAGCTCGAAAGCGTGACGGCGACCGGAGTGGACGACAAGTTCAGGCCGGTGCCGGGCTCCGAACGGACCTTCAAGGCGGACACCCTGCTGATAGCGGTGGGGCTCAACCCGGTCAACGAATTCCATAAGCAGGCGGTCGAGGCGGGCATGGAGGCTTTCGTCTGCGGCGACGCCGAAGAGATAGCCGAGGCCTCGGCCGCGATGTTCAGCGGCAAGATAGCGGCGCATAAAGCCCTGCGGGCGCTGGGGATAATGGCGATGGAAACGCCCCAGTTCTGGTTCGAACGGCTGGAAACCCTGAAGTCCAGGCCGGGCGGGACCCTCCCCGTCACCGGCGCGCGCCCGGACAACCCGGTCTATCCGGTCCTGCACTGCCGGCAGGAGATCCCCTGCAACCCCTGCGTGACCGTCTGCCCCAAACGGTCCATAAAGCTTTCCGGCTCCTCCATAACCTCCGTGCCCCGCTTCTCCGGCGAATGCATAGGCTGCTTCAAATGCCTCATCGTCTGCCCGGGCCTGGCCGTGGCCTTGGTGGACCGCCGCAAGGACGCGGAACACCCGCTCGTCTCCCTGCCGTTCGAAATGGACCGGGGACTCGTGGCGAAAGGGGACAAGGTCGCCCTGACCGACATGGAAGGCGCCGACCTGGGACAGGCCGAAGTGACCGATATCAGGGATTTCAAGGCGGACAGCACCCTTGTGCTTACGGTACGGACGGCAGGCGATATCGCCGACCGGGTCGCCGGCATCAAACTTTTTTCAGGCAAAGGATCTCCGGCGGCTCCGGCGCTGGAGGGAGCGGACGACGACGCCGTGGTCTGCCGGTGCGAGCGCGTAACGCTGGGAGAGATACGGAGCGCGATACGCGGCGGCGTCAGGGACATGAACCAGCTTAAAGCCATTACGCGCGCGGGCATGGGCGCCTGCGGGTCCAAGACCTGCGAGACCCTTCTGCTTTCGGTGTTCAGGAGCGAAGGAGTGCCCCTGAAAGAAGTGACCGGGCTTTCCCGGCGCCCCCTCTTCGTCGAAACCCCGCTGGGCGCGTTCTCCAACGTGAAATGCGCCACGGAACGGGAGGAAAAGGCGTCCTGGAGCGGATTCTAAGGCCGGGCGAAGCGGCCCCCCGCCCGCGGCTCTTCACGTTTTACGACCCATATGCCCAACGATAAATACGACGCGATAGTGATAGGAGCCGGCAGCGTCGGCACGCCGCTGGCGATGTTCCTGGCGGAGAAGAAGCTCCGCGTCCTGGTGATCGAGGCTCTTCCCTCCGCTGGACAGGGCCAGAACAAGTGCGCTATCGGCGGCATAAGGGCCACGCATTCCGACGGAGCCAAAATAAAAGCCTGCCTCCGCAGCCTCAGGATATTCTCCACCTGGCGCGAAACGCACGGCGACGACATCGGCTGGATAAAAGGCGGCTACCTTTTCCCGGTCTACACCGAAAACGACGAGCGCATGCTCCGCGAAATGCTGAAAGTGCAGAAGAAGTTCGGCCTGAACATAGACTGGATATCCCCGGAGGAGACCGCCGAACGGGTCCCCGGCATCGCGCGCAAGGACCTGCGCGGCGCCACCTTCTCGCCCGAAGACGGCTCGGCCTCGCCGCTGCTGGCGGTGAACGCCTTTTACCGGCGCGCCGTCAATCTCGGCGCGGAGTTCCGTTTCAACGAAGAGGTCCGCGGCCTCATAACGGAGGCCGGGGCCGTGAAGGGCGTCGTAACGCGCGGGGGCGAATTCCGCGCGGGCATTACGGTCAACGCCGCGGGCGCCGGCGCCGCGGGCGTATCCGCCCTGGCCGGAGTGAGAGTGCCTGTGGACCCGGACTGCCACGAGGCCGGCGTCACTGAACCAGTGCGCAAGTTCTTCGAACCGATGGTCGTGGACATCCGGCCCGGGGACAGGTCCAAGAATTATTATTTTTACCAGAATTCGGAGGAGCAGATAGTGTTCTGCCTCACCCCGAACCCGCCGATCTGGGGCGCGGACCGCAGGGCCACTTCGGAATTCCTGCCCGAGGTCTCCCGGCGCATGATAAGCCTGATGCCCGCTCTCGCCAATATCAAAGTGCGCCGCACCTGGCGCGGCCTTTATCCCATGACTCCGGACGGCTTCCCGATCGCCGGCCTGCCGAAGGCGGCGAAAGGCTACGCTCTGGCGGTCGGCATGTGCGGACAGGGCTTCATGCTGGGGCCCGGGCTCGGCTCGGCGCTGGCCTCCGTCATAGCCGGCGACGCCGGCCCCGAGGACCTGGAAATATTGTCCGGCTTCAGGCTGGAACGGAACTTCTCCGGTCAGGAAAAGCTGAAATAAGGGGCCCCGGCCGTTCTTCTCCCGCGAACGCAATAAAAAGGGAGCCTGCGGCGTTATACTTTCATGCGGAAACTATCTCAGGCCCTGTTCCTGGCCGCTTATCTGCTCCCTCTTCCGGCGGCCCTGGCCGCCGGCCCCGAAGAACTTTCCTGGGAGGACTGCGTAAGGGAGGCCCTGGCCGCCAACCCCGCCCTTAAGGCCAAAAGGCTCTCGGTCGAACAGAACCGGTACCTGTATCTGGCCGGCTACAACGCCTATCTGCCGAAAGTGAACGTTTCCCACTCCGTGAACCGGAGCGGCGGCGACGGCCTGTCGCCTTCCAACCGCTGGAACTTCGGCCTCTCGGCCTCGGAGCCGATCCTGGACCTGAAAGCCGTCTCCTCCATAAAAAGCGCCAGACTGAACCTGGACCAGGCCGAGGCCGCCTACCGCGCGGAATCGGCCTCGCTGCGCCAGACCCTGTTTTCCGCTTTCACGGGACTGCTGGTCGCGCAGGAACGGGTGAAGGTGCAGAATAAGATAGCGGAACTGCGCGAACAGAACGCCCGGCTCATTAAGCTCAAGTACGACAGCGGCATGGAATCCCGCGGCAACATGATGTACGCCGCCGCGCTCCACGAACTGTCCAGGACCGACGCGCAGAAGGCCGGCCGGGCGCTGGAGATGGCCCGAAGGGAACTGCTGAGCGGCCTGGGTTCGGCGCAATACCGGCCGGTCGCGGCCAAGGCCGAGCTGCGCACCCCTTCCCTGGACCTGAAGCCGGAAGAGGTCCGGGCCGCGGTGGAGAACGCGCCGCAGGTCGTTTCGGCCAGGACCGGCGCGGCGCTGGCGCGGCAGCGCTCCCTTTCCGCCAAATACGACCTCTTCCCTACGGTAAGCGCCAATCAGTCTCTGGGCTGGAGCGGGAAGACCGAATTCCCCGAGGACAGGAGCTGGTCCCTGGGACTGACGATGAGCCTGCCGCTGTTCGGCAGC
>JAKLEK010000132.1 GCA_022703115.1 Elusimicrobiota bacterium | reverse complement strand
CCGGTCCGGGCCGTTCCTGTCACGACAATAATCTCAAGTTGCTGTCGGCTCTTTCCGGACTCTCTCCCGGGAAAAGGGGCGCCAGTTTCCGTTGCGTTATCGCGCTCGCATCCCCGTCCGGTATGGTGATAACCGTGGAGGGCCGTCTTGACGGCGCCATAGCTCCCGCCGTACGCGGAGCGGGCGGCTTCGGTTACGATCCGCTGTTCGTCCCTTCAGGCTCCTCCGTTACCCTCGCGGAAATGTCCTCCGCCGAAAAGAACCTCATAAGCCACCGCTCGGCCGCGGTCAGGAAGATAGCGCCTTATTTGGCGGCCTGCCGGCCTCAGTAGCCGTCCGCCGGGCCCCCGCGCCCAATAATGCTATAATCTGTCCGCAATGAAAGTACGGCTTTTTTACAAGATGCTCACCGTCATGCTGGCGGTGTCCCTGGTGCCTATCGCTCTGCTCGGCCAGAGGCTCATAAGCATAGGCCAGCTGGGCGTGGAGACCGCCATCCTGGAACTGCATCTAAACATGGCCGACCGCATAGCCGGCGAATTGCGCGGCTACGTGGAACGCGTGGACGGACGCGTAAGTCTTCTTACTGACCTTATGGGCAGGGTGGACCCGGCCGCCCGGCAGGGGCTGCTCACGTCGCTGGTGGAGACCGACCCCGGGTTCAGGGAGATCGCCGTGCTGTCTCCCGGCGGCAGAGAGGTGGTGAAGATACTTTCGCCTCTGCTCAAGGACGGAGCGGAGCTGGGGTCGCGAGGCTCGGACCCGGTCTTCCTCGCCGCCTCGGCTTCCAGGCGCAGGTCGGTGGATTTCCATGTCAATCAGGGCCGGGCCGAGATGGTTTTCGTTTATCCTTTCCAGGCCGGGATGTTCCTGAGGGTGGTTACCGGGCTGGACGGCATAGCCGCGGTTAAAGAGCTCTCCATGCTCGGGGAAACCGGCTTTCCGGTCGTGGTGGACAGTTCCGGAGGGCCCGTCGCTTACCCAAGCGGGGTGGCCCCCGGGGAACTCGAGGGGATCAGGGACTGGCCGGTGTCCAGGACGGCCCTGGGATCGCTTTCCTCCGGCTCTTTGGAATACAGGGACGGGCGCGGGCGTCCGCAGATCGGCGCGTATTCCCCGCTTGCCGAGCCCGGCGGCGCCGTTATCGTGAAACAGTCCAGGGACGAGGCTTTCAGTTCCGCGCTGTTCATGCGGAAGCAGGCGATATACGTCATATTGGCTTTCGTGCTGGCCGCGCTGATAGCCGCGTTCCTGCTTTCGCGGCAGGTCACCGGTCCGATCCTGGAGCTCACGCGCGCCGCGGAGAAAGTTGCGGGCGGAGATTTCTCTAAGGCGGCGGTGATCGACACCAGGGACGAACTCAAGGACCTGGGCGAGACTTTCAACAAAATGGTCCTGCAGCTTAAATCCTACTCGGAGATGCAGGTGGAACGCATTATCCGCGAGCAGAAGAACACCGAAGCCGTTCTCTATTCCACCGAGGACGGCATAGTCATGGTGGACGGAGAGGCGCGCGTTCAGCTGGCCAACCGCAAGGCGCGTTCCGTGATGGGGGTCGGCGGGGATTCCATCATCGAGGGGCGTCCGCTCACGGAAATAGCGGTCAACCCCGCGGTCCGGGAGGCCGTGGCCGAAGCGCTGGCAAGCAGGAAAGAGAACTTCGTCAAGGAAATAGAGGTGGCCCAGGAACATTCAAGCAGGATATTCAGGTGCGTTTCGACGCCGATAGTGGACCCGCATAAGGCCGCGCGCCTGGGAACTCTGGTGGCTTTCTACGATATCACCCTGGACAAGGAACTGGAGCGCATGAAGGAAGGGTTCCTGCACTCGATAACCCATGACCTGCGCAATCCCATGGGGGCGGTGAAGGGGTTCGTGGAGTTCCTGCTGAAGGAGGTCCCCGGTCCGATAAACGAGGCCCAGAGAAAAATGCTGGTTTCCATCGATCGCGCCTCTTTCAGGCTTCTGGGGATGATAAACAATATCCTGGACATCGCCAAGATGGAAGCCGGCAAGATGGAGCTCAGGCTCGCGCCGGTAAGCGTTCAGGAGACCGCGGGCAGGGTTATGGAGCTGCTCGCTCCTCTCGGGCAGAGAAAAAAGATCCGGTTCGTGAACGAATCTTCCGGGCCGGCCGTTGTGAGCGCCGACGGACCGCTTCTGGAAAGGGTCTTCACCAACCTCATCGGCAACTCGGTCAAGTTCGCGTCGGAGAACGGGACCATCACGGTACACACGGAGGAGGACGCGGAAAAGGTCACGGTTTACGTCGGGGACGACGGCGACGGGATACCGCTGGAGTATTTGGACAAGATATTCGAGAAGTTCGAGCAGGTCAAAGGGCAGAAGGCGGGGGGGACGGGGCTCGGCCTGACCATCTGCAAGCACATAGTGACGGCCCATCTGGGAAGGATCTGGGCGGAATCGGAGCAGGGCAAAGGGTCCAAGTTCTTCTTCACCATACCGAAGGGCCTGCGTCCCGACGAGAAAGGGGGGGTATGCCGGTAGGCAGGCTGTACGCGGCGGCGCTGGCCCTCCTCCTGTGCCCGGCGGTGCACGGCGCGGAAGAGATGCAGTCCGTGATAGTCAAACCGGGGGATACGCTGTGGAGCATCGCCAACAAGTACCTGAAGGACCCCAGGAAATGGAACGAACTGCTGCGCTATAACAGGCTTCCATCGTCCGATCCGTCCATAGCTCTGCCTGGTTCCGCGCTTAAAGTGCCGGTCGATCTGGTGAAAGAGCAGTACCGGGCCGCGCGGCTCGTTCAATACGTTAACGACGTCAGGTTCAGGAAAAGCGGCGGAGCCGACTGGAACCAGGTCCGCAAGGACCTCGACCTGTACCGCAACGATACCCTTCGCACCATGATGGACTCGCGGGCCGACGTGAGGTTCTATACCGGCGAGATCCTGAACCTGTATCCGAATTCGATAGCGGTCCTCCGTCCCCCGGATAAAAAAGCGGACGTGGAGCTGAAGGCGGGCGAAATGCGCGGTATCCGCTCGCGGGTCGTGACGGCCTCCGCGCGCATCATGCCCCGCGGCAGGGATACCGAGTTCGGCGCCAGGATCAAGGAGGACCTGACCACCCTGGTGCAGGTCTACAAAGGCCGCGTGGACGTGGAGGCGCAGGGAAAGACGGTGGAGGTCGCCGAAGGTTTCGCCGCCGAGGTCAAGCTCGACATGCCTCCGTCCCAGCCGGTCCAGCTCCCTCCTTTGCCGGAGTTCGAGGGCGGAGAGAGGGTCAGGCTTTCGAAGGGCAGCGCCCCGCAGATCAAGCTGGACGGCGGCAGGTTCTCGCTCAATATGAAGGCGTCCTCCAAAGCGCAGACGGGACGCTTCTCCTCCGCAACGGACCTGGGCGAAGCCCCGGCCACGGATATGGGAGACGCCAAACGCATCGATTCCGGGGACGTGGCCAGGCTTATCAGCGTCGCCAATCCGGTGCAGGCCTACCATCTGCAGGTCGCCAGGGACGTGGGGTTCACTTCGCTTCTTCTTAACCGCAATTACGACGCTTTCGACGAAGTGGACCTGGCCGAGGTGCTGCCTCCCGGCAACTACTGGATGAGGGTCTCCTACGTGGACCTTCTGGGTTTCGAGGGCAAGTTCAACGCCCCGAGAGCTATCACGGTGGGAAAGAGGCGCTGAGCCGTCCGCCCGCGCGCTGCTCCGGGCCGCGAACGTATGCAAAATATCACGGTCTCACGCTCCTGCCGTATGGCCGCGCTCCTGGCGCTGGCGCTGCTTCCGCAGCGCCTGGCCGCTTCTTCCGGAGGAAGGGCGGGGGCGGAAGCTTCTCCGACGGTACCGGCCACCGTCTGGGACAGGATAATGGCCGAACAGAGTCTACGGAACCTGCAGGCGGGATACCTGCTGATGGAGTCCGAGCGTTACGCCGAAGCCTCGGCGGAATTCCTGAAGTCGATAACGAGAACGCCCGGCGAGCCGTACGCTCATATCCTTTACGGGGCCAGTCTCTACTGGCTGGGGGACCCGGAAAAGGCGATGTCCGAGTTCCGGACGGCCGTGGAACTGGATCCGTCAAACTCGATGGCGTATCAGCTTATGGGGATAGTTCACGCCTGGAAGGGGGAGTTCGGGGCCGCGGCGGAAAAATTCGTGAAAGCCATGTCCCTGGCGCCCGATCGCGCGGATGTCAGGATGAACGCGGGCTCCGTTTACAGCGCTCTTGGGGAAATGGACAAGGCGCTGGAACATCTCCGTCAGGCGGTAAGGCTGGACCCCGGCAATCCCCTGTATTCGTACCAACTGGGACTGTTGTATGCCAGACTGGGAAGAGTGTCCGACGCAAAGAGCGCGTTCAAACGTTCCATTTCGCTCTTCGGGGATTACGAGGACGCTATGCTGGAACTGGCCGTGATGGAGGAAAAGGACGGGAATTTCAAGGAGGCGGCCCGTCTGTACCGCAGGGCGCTCGGCATAAAACCGGGCGACAACGTCGTGCGCTTCCGACTGGCTTGCCTGCTGCTGCGTACCGGGGAGACGAAGCGCCTGGCCCCGCTGCTGGAAGAGGCCTTCCTTCTGACTCCATCCAACTCCAAGGGCGGTATCTCGATAAGTCTCGCTTACGCGGGAGGGCCGGTCACCGGCGGGGGCGGCCGCGGCGGGGACGGTTCGCTGGAACAGGCGATAAGCAGGGTGCCGAAGGAAGAGGATATAACCATAAAGGCCGAGTTCATATCGATACCCAGGCCCGGGCTTACCGAACGCGCGGAAGGCGGCCAGGGTCGCGTCGTCCAGGGCGAGGAGTTCCGGGTCGTACCAGCTCGCCGCCTCGGCGAACCGCACCCCGAGGGTGTCCGCCCGGCCCTTGCGCTCGGTGTGGGCGCCGATGCGCGTGTCCTC
>JAKLEK010000131.1 GCA_022703115.1 Elusimicrobiota bacterium | reverse complement strand
TCCCGGTCCCATGTTCGAAGCCTTTCTCGGGTTCCCTCCGGTCGCGGCCGTTCTCAGGCTGGCGGGGTTCGGGCCCGGCCCCGGTACGTCCGCCGGGGCCGCGGCAGGGCTGCTAAGGGTGGAGTCCGGGCGGCGTGACGGATACGCGGAATCCGGGCGGTTCCGGGACCGTAACTGCGGCGCGGCTTGCCGGAACCCGTCGCCTCTCGGTTTGGTCAAAGCGGACATGTCCGCTTTAACGGCGCGCGTTCCACCGGGCCGGATAGCCGGCGCCATCGACCCTTCCGATGCCGAAGGCCTGACCGACTCGGTGGACTTAGGAAAGCCGGGGTCCGGGGGGGCGCGCGTGGCCGGGGGGGGGCCGTACCGCGGCGGGGCGCTGGCCGGTTCCGGAGTGATAGGCCGCGGCGATGGTCTGTACTCCTCCGCTTTAAGGTACGGCGGCTCCATGGTCCCCCCGCCGGGCCGCCCGCAGAGAGTAGGCTCCGGGTATGCCGGCAGGGCTTCGTCCCTGTCGTGGCGGGACTTGCGGCGCGACACCGGAGCTGCGGGTGGGGGAGGCGGCGGTGTTTCCGACAAGCGTCCGATGTCACAACTGGTCCAGGCATTTTCGTCCGGCGAGCGCGCGGCCGGGGCTTCGTCGGAGCGGCCTGAGTCCCGAGCCGTCTACGCGGGGGCGGTTTATAACGGCGTCGATATGAATATGGGGGTCATGGCCGAAGAGGTCCCGGCTTACCTGCCGGCTTTCGGTTCCGTGGACGACGGGGCCGCGGCCAGGAACATGAAAGAGCTGACTAAGAAATGCGCCAGGGCCCAGTCCTCCAACGGGGAAGCCATGTACTCTATAGGACGCGAGATGGACGAGCTTCAGGCCGGCATGTCCTCGCCTCCTTCCTGCGGCGGGAACGTGGCGCCGTGGAACGCCAAGGTCTCCAGGTTGTACCGCCTGTGCCTGCAGTTCAACAGGAACCAGACGGAACTGGCGAAAGCCTGCCAGTCTTCCGGCGGCGGCATGAACTGCGAGTTGTACGCCGCTGATACGGAGAACGACGGTCTGATCGTGAATAAATGCGGCGGCGGGCCGCTTTCCGGCATAGCGGCCGTGCTTTCAGTTCCGGCGGCTCTGGCGGCCGCCGCTTTCGCGCGCCTGAAGCCGGATTGACGGCGGGCGCGCCGCCGGCAAGGGCCCAAGGTCCTATTGCGTTCCGGGCCATTTGACACTTGGCAGTTCATCGGGTATTAAGTAAAGTATAAGCGACCGGTGCCTGGTCGTCGCGCGACTTTTAGCGACGTATCGGGTCCGGGAAGATTTATCGGGAGAGCGGCGGGGACGCCGGCGGAAAGAAGCGCAACTTACGCGGCGGAGCACCAGGAGGCGTTATGGCGGACTCTATAGACGAAAAAAGGGACGACGATAACGAAGGCTCGTCGGGGAACGGGTCCGGAGCGGCGAAAAAACGGACGTCTTTCTTCGGCCGGTCCGACGGGGAAACCCCTGTCATAGGAAAGTTCGGAAGTTCCTTCAGGAAAGGCTCTTCCTCGTTCTCCTTCGGCCGCTCCACCGGGGCCTTCTCACGGGCCGCGGGCTCCTTGAAGGACAGGCTGAAGAACCTGTCCAAGAAAGATCTGGCCTTCGTGGCCATGGGCCTCAGCGTCCTGGTGGCGGCGCCGGTGGCGGAGCACATGATCTCCGCGCCTCCGGCCGGCACCGGCGAGCTCACTCCGGGCTTCGGCGACAGACGCAGGGGCGTGGACGGTTCCGTGTACGAACCGGGTATAAACGCCCTGAGCCAGGGCTCTCCGGACGGCTCCGGGGAAGTGATAACCCCGCTGAGCTCCAGGGACCCGATGTCGCTGATAATGGGCTCCTCCCCGGCGCAGCCTCCGTCCCCTCCTCCTTCGGCGCCGCCTTCCGGCGCTATGAATACTATGCGGGACGCCGTGCGTAATTCCATGGCCCAGGCCTCCAAGTCCGCGGGGGCCCCGACCGTGATACCCAAGATGCAGACCGCCTTCCGCGGCATAAGCTCCGTGCTTAGCGGGGACAACACCCAGACCAAGGGCACGGGCGGGCTAGGCGGGGCGCAGGTGCTGGCCAGCGCCAAGAACGCTTCGGGCAAGGCCGCGTCGCGCTCGATGGTCGGGCCGATCGGAGGGGCGGATTATAAGGGGGTAGCCACCAGTCCCAACAGCGCCAATAAGGGCGCCTTTGAGAACCTGCGCGGAGCGGCCGAAAGGGCTTCCAGCAACTTCAGCGGCGGCAGCGGCATGGGTTCGCTGGAGAAGGCGGCCAACGACTCCGTTTTCGCCTCCCCGGACGACGGCGGGGTGAGCGGCGGGTCAGGCGCTCAGTTCAGCCTGCCGCCCGGCTCCAGCATAAAGGGACAGATCCAGATAGGCGGGGAGTCGCTCGCCCAGATGGCCGCCAGGATGCGCATGCAGAAAGCGCTGGAATGGGAGGCCTATAAGAAGTACGAGATACCGAAGAAGGTTATAGACGCCCTTATCGGCTACGTGACCGGCGCCCTCAAGGACGAGGGCGGCAAGGACGAGGGTACCAGCGAGGCCGATATCATGGGGCAGGGAAAAGGGCTCTTCTGCCACCGTAAAGAGGGGGGTACTATACCTTTCGAATATTGCAACGCCAAGAAGATAGACTGCGGCGGCTGCGTCTGCGGAGTGAACAAAAACCCCAACGGTTCGATGTGCAACGGCAAGGGGGGCGATCCGGCGGCCGCGGGCGCCGCCGATCCTCTCGGTGGCAAAGGCGGCGATCCGGCGGCGTCAGGAGCTCCGACAGCCGGAGGTGGCGGCTCCGGAGGTCCGCTTCCGAACATGAGCCCGGAATCCGCCGAGACCCTGAACAGGACGGTGTTCGGGAATTACGACGAGACCCTGGCGCAGGTGTACATCAACGTCACCGAGGGCGGCGCCACCGACGACGCCAGGAAACAGCTGGAATGCACGCTGCAGATAGCCGGCGGTTATATCAACCTGAAGGCCGACGAAGCGGCCGGGCAGGTGAAGGCCGGCGCCGACAGGACGAGAAGCGAAGCCGTGGCGCGTTTCGACGGCGGCGTCGACTGGGCCGAGAATAATTCGGCCAGCATACAGAAGAACATGCAGCAGCAGATGGCCTTTATCGGCGACAGGGAGCGGCGGGCTTCCGACGGCTCCTACAAGGCGAAGAGGGAAGAGCGCGACGGTATTTCGGTGGCGGCGCAGAATACCGATATAGGCGGCTGGGCCGGCCTGGCCGGCGGCGGCATGAAATCGGTGCAGGACGGCAGCGTGTCGGCGGCCGGGGACAGGATCGCCTACGCCAAGAGCGTGTCCGCGTTCTACAAGAAACAGCTGGACAAGGTGAAGGCCAGCGCGGATAAGGTGGCCCAGGAATACGCCGGCATGCGCAGCGACGCGCAAGCCATGTACGACGAGCTGAAGCCGCTGCAGGATAAGCATCTGCTGACCGAGGAGGATAAGCAGCGGATAGACGAGCGCTATAAGAAGCTGTCCGGTCCGGAGTTCTACGATAAGGCGTTCCTGTGGCGCGGCGCCGATCCGAAATCCTACTCCGGCGGGAAGGTGGAAGCCAAGCAGACCCTGGATAAGGAGATAGCGGACTGGAACAAGATAGATCCGGTGAACAAGTACCGGGATAATATGGCGCCGCTGGAGGACGGGGAGCCGGCGCAGGGGAACCTGCTGGCTGCGCTGATAAGGGGTTATAACGAGGTGAGCGGCCAGGCCGGAGAAGTGTATATAAGCGCCTCGAAATTCGTGAGCAAGGACGGGAACGCGATCCTGCTGGGCGTGGTCATGGACTTCCAGCCTCTCACCAACCGGTACGCGGTGTACGACGACAGGATAGCGCAGAACCACGGCGAGCAGTAGTCCGCTCTTGAGCGGCCGCCGGTCTGTCGGAACCACCCCGGAGGGACTCCTCCGGGGTGGTAGCATTTCTGCCGTGTGATACCGGGTTTAGCGGCCGCCGGATATCCCCTTCCGACGGCCGGGCCGTGGCTCTGTCATCCCTCGGCTGGCACCCCATGGGTTCGCGGCCAACGGGGGCAGCCTTCTGCCGGCCGGGACGGGGTTTTTCCAGAAGGCCGTCTGAGGCGCATAGCGCTTGAAACGGCACGGCCATAGGCCAGAGGGCCGGTATTCTCCGCCGGCGCGTGAACTCGGCAAAAAAACAAAGTTTTTTGCCTCAGACATTCACGCGCCGTCCCGGAGGGATACGCTCCGACTACCGGCCCTAAACCCCTAAATGGCCGGCAGAAGGCTACCTCCGTCGCCCGCTCCACAGAGTATCACTCTATTTCGCTCTGTCCGAATTTAAGGATGTTCCTTGCTTGGAGCGGGAAACAGGCGGAGCTTTAAGGGAATGCCGAGCTCTGGAGGGGTGGCACCCAAGCCGCCTTTTTGAACCCGCAGCGGAAGGTGAACAGAGTGGTGCTTCTCGCCTTGCCTAGCAGCAACTGTGTTGTAAAGACCAGGCGGTATTGTTCTTATGCATGGCGTTTAATGTGATGAGAAGTTTTCTCATGCAGGCGGTCAGGGCCACTTTAGGCTCTTTGCCTTTTGCGATCAGGCGCATGTAAAAGGCTTTCATTACGGGGTTGCAGCGCGTGGCGGTTAAAGCGCCCATATAAAGAACGCTGCGTATATTGGATCGGCCTCCCCAGATCTTGCGACGGCCGCGGTAATACCCGCTGTCGCGGTCAAAAGGCGCAAGGCCGACCAGCGAAGTTATTTGTCTTCGGTTTAGTTTGCCTATCTCAGGCAAAAAGGCCAGTATGCTGGCCGCCAGCACCGGCCCTACGCCGGGTACGGATTTGAGGATATCCTCTTTTTCGCGCCAAACAGGGCTGTTGCGGATA
>JAKLEK010000130.1 GCA_022703115.1 Elusimicrobiota bacterium | reverse complement strand
GTTTCACTTCCGGACGGCCGGTCGCGGTGCTGACTACGGATATAGACTTCAGCGGAAGGTCCTTCCTGTCCAGGGCCTTGATAACGGCCTCCTTTACGGAAAAGCGGGCGGCCAGCCTCTCATGGACGTTCTTTCCCTTCCGGCAGTAAGCCAGCTCCTCCGGGGTGAAACACCTTTTCAGGAAGGAAGGGCTCCCGGAACACAGGCGGCGCACTCGTCCGACCTCGATAATATCCACTCCCACACCGAGGAAGGCGGCGGTTATGGGCATGTTCCTGTCACCTGACCGTAACGCTTTTGGCGAGATTCCTGGGCTTATCGATGTCGCACTTCTTGGCCAGCGCGACGAAATACGCGAACAGCTGCAGCGGGACCACGGTAAGCAGCGGGGACAGGATCTCCAGGGTCTTCGGCACCACGATATACTGCGACGCCTTTATCCTCTTCCTGGAATCCTCGTCCACTATGGCGATGACCTCGGCGCCCCGCGCCTTGGCCTCCTCTATGTTCCCGGCTACCAGGTCCAGCACGCTGGACGTGGTAGCCACCGCCAGGACCGGCATGTTCTTGTAGATGATGGCTATGGGGCCGTGCTTCATCTCGCCGGCCGCGTAGCCCTCGGCGTGGACGTAGGAGATCTCCTTTATCTTCAGCGCGCCTTCCAGGGCTATTGGAAAATTGATATGCCTGGCGATGAACAGGAAATGCTCGCTTCCGGAGACCCGGTCCGCGACCCTGGCTATGGCCTTCTCCCCCTCGAGGGCGTCCTCGATAAGGCGCGGTATCTTGAGGAGCTCGTTCGCGTAGGTCCTGGCGTCCGCGTCGAAAATGGTGCCGCGCATGACGGCGAAATGTATCGCCAGCACGTACATGGCGGCGATCTGGCCGATGAAGGCCTTGGTCGAGGCCACTCCTATTTCCGGACCGCAGTGCGTGTACAGGACGAAGTCGGCTTCGCGCGTCAGGGTGGACCCGAGGGTGTTGGTTATGGCCAGGATCTTCGACCCGGAGGCCTTGGCTTCCCTGACGGCGTAGATGGTGTCGGCGGTCTCGCCGGACTGCGACACCGCTATGGTCAGCACGTCGGCGCCCACCATCCTGGCCCGGTCGGAGAATTCGGAGGCGAAATCCACGGAGGTCTGCAGGCCGAAGTTCTCGAACACGTACCGGCCGACCAGCCCGGCGTGATAGGCCGTGCCGCAGGCGATGATCTGCACTCCCTTCACGCTCTTTATCAGCTCCGACGGCAGGTTTATCTCGCGCTGGAGCACGTCGCCCTTGAGCGGCAGCAGCCGGCCGCGCAGGGTGTTCTCCACCGAGCCCGGCTGCTCGTGGATCTCCTTCAGCATGAAATGCTTGTATCCGCCCTTCTCCGCCATCGTGGAATCCCACTGTATGGTCACCGGGTCGTGTTCCGCCTTCTTGCCCTGGAAAGTGAAATAGCCGACGGAGTCCTTCTTGACCACGGCCAGTTCGCCGTCGTTCATGAAAACGGTCCTCTTGGTGTGTTTCAGGAAGGCGGACACGTCGGAAGCGACGAAATTCTCCCCGTTCCCCAGGCCTATCACCAGGGGGCTGTGCTGGCGCGCGGCCAGGATCATGTTCGGACATTTGGCCCAGATGACCGCCATGGCGAACGAACCCTTTAGTTCCGCCGCGGCGCGGCGCACGGCCTCGAAGAACACCGGCTCCAGCTGGTCCCCGTCCCCCGAGCGGCCGGTGGCGTTCAGCGCCTTGATCTTTTCCTCCACCAGGTGGACCGCCGCCTCGGTGTCCGTCTCGGATTTGAACCGGTGTCCCGCCTTCTCCAGCTTTTCCTTGAGCTCCAGGTAGTTCTCTATGATGCCGTTGTGCACCACGACCACCTGTCCGGAACAGTCCGTATGAGGATGGGCGTTATCCTCGGACGGGACGCCGTGGGTGGCCCATCTGGTATGGCCGATCCCGGCCGCGCTCTTTTTAATGGGGTCCGAGGCGATGAGCTTGTCGAGCGCGTCCACCCGGCCGCTGACGCGCTTGAGATAAAGGGCCTGCCCGGGATCTATCAGCGCCACGCCGCAGGAATCGTATCCCCGGTATTCAAGACGCCTGAGCCCGTCCACCAGGATGTCGGTGCTCTTCTTTCCGCCTATATAGCCTATGATGCCGCACATATCAGGTCCCTTACGAAGCCGCGCGCGCAAAACCTTACGGCCTGCCGGCGATCACGCATCAAAAGCCCGCCAGCCGCCCTATTGCATTAGCCGCTTCATTTCCGTAACGGCGCTCTTCAGCCCCACGAAGACTGCCCGGGAAATTATCGAATAACCGATGTTCAGGCAATCCATCCCCTCGATCCTGGCCACCGGCACCACATTATAATAATCGAGGCCGTGCCCGGCATGGAGCCCCATCTTGAGCTCCTTGACCAGGAAGGAGGCCAGCTGCAGGGTCTCGAGTTCTTTCGCCTGGAGCTTCTTCCCCCAGGACTCGGAATATTTGCTGGTGCAGAGCTCAACGCTGTCCGCGCCTATGTTGTGGGCCGCCCTTATCGGCTGAGGTTCCGGGTCCACGAACAGGCTAACCTCTATGCCGGATTTGGACAGGCCGCGCACTATCCTTTCCAGCTCCGTCAGCTTACCGGTCATCTTCAACCCGCCCTGGGTAGTGACCTCGCCCGGAGCCTCCGGGACCAGGCAGACGGAATCGGGCCTGACCCGCAGGGCGATCTTCTCCATCTCCGGGGTGGCGGCCATCTCCAGATGTATCAGCCCTTTGACCTCGCGGCGCACCCTCTCCAGGTCGTCGTCCTTTATATGCCGGCGGTCGCCGCGCAGGTGCATCACCACCATGTCGGCGCCGGAACTCAGCGCGACGCGGGTCGCCTCGACCGTATCGGGGTTCTTTTCGTTCCTGGCGTTCCTTATTGTCGCGACATGATCTATATTGACGCCCAGTTTGACGTTACGCATAAGCTTTCAGCCTCCGGCGCCGCCCCTGACCGAGAAACGGGGTCCGGCGCAAAGATCTTTTTTCCCGGTCAGCGCCTGGCCGTCTCCAGGGCGCCGGAATGTTTTTTATAGTGGTCCATCAGGTCGTCGGAAATATCCTGTATGACGGCCTTGGACTCCCCCTCTACCAGTATGCGGAGCAGCGGCTCGGTGCCGGAATAACGTATGAAGATGCGGCCGTTGCCCCTCAGCCTGTCCTCGAACTTGAGGATCTTGTCCTTGAAACCGCGCACCTTTTCCAGCGGCGGCTTGTGCGCGACCCTGAGCGAACCCACCACCTGGGGGTAGCGCTTCCAGAGGTCTTTGAAATGGCTCAACGGCCGGCCCATGTCCCGCACCGCGGCCAGGATCTGGACGGCCGTGAGTATGCCGTCGCCGGTCGGGGCGAACTCCCTGAACACGATATGCCCGCTGGATTCCCCGCCGATCTTAAGGTCTTCCTTGCGCATCGCGTCGGTGACGTTCTTGTCCCCTACCGGGACCTGCCGCACCTTGATGCCGCTTTCGTTCAGGTGGCGGATAAGGCCGTAATTCGACATGAAGGTCAGCACCGCGCCGTCGTTGGTCAGGCGGCCCTTCTCCCGCATATAAGGCGCCGCTATGGAAACGAGGTCGTCGCCGTCCAGCAGGCGGCCTTTCTCGTCGGAGAACATGCAGCGGTCCGCGTCTCCGTCCAGGCTGACGCCGCAATAGGAACCGGACCGCAGCACGGTTTTCTGCATGGTCCCGGTATGGAGCGCGCCGCAGCCGACGTTGATGTTGTCCCCGTCGGGTTCGGCTCCGATGAGGGTTATATCGGCGCCGAGGGCCTTGAAGATCCTGGGGGCCGTCCTGTAAGCCGCGCCGTTAGCGCAATCCAGCACCAGCTTGACGCCCTTTAAGGAGAACCCCTTAGGAAGGGTCCCTTTTATGAAATCGATGTAATCCCCGGAATAATCCTTCTTCTGGATCGTATGCTTTATACGCCTGAACTCGAGCGGCTTGCCGCTCAGCAGCAGCGCCTCGATCTTGTCCTCGATAACGTCGTTCAGTTTCAGCCCGTCCCCGGAGAAGAACTTTATGCCGTTGAACTCCGGCGGGTTATGGCTCGCCGAGATGACTATTCCGAAGTCGGCGTCCTCCCGCTTGACCAGATAAGCCACGGCCGGCGTGGGGACGACTCCGAGGTCCAGGACCTTGAACTTATTGGCCCATATGCCTTCGACAAGCGCTTTCTTGATGCGCTTCCCGGAACCCCGGGAATCCATGCCGATGAGGACCACTGGTTTTTTGTCGGGATGCCTGTTGTAGTTGGCCAGCACCAAAGTGGCCGCGTAGCCTATCTTGCTTATGAAATCCTCGGTAAAAGGATAGTTCCAGGGTACGCCCCTGATGCCGTCGGTACCGAATAATTTGCCCATAAGGTCCGGACTCCCCAGTTTTGCCAGGCTGAACCTTAATTTTATATTATATTGGAACGGCAGTCTAGAACCGGCAATTTCCTTAACGGGAGCGCCCGGCCGGGTTCCTCTAGAGGCCGGGGCTTAAAGCCCCCGAAGCGATAGCGGCGGGGCGCGGATCAGATGGAGACTCGGTCTCCTTGTTGTTAAGGGAACTTCCTCGCCGGGTGGTTCAGCGCAGCGACCAAGCCACGGCGAAGGGAGCAAGCGCGGAAGGAGGGCGGAGCCCTCCTCCGGGAGCGCCCGGCCGGGTTCCTCTAGAGGCCGGGGCTTAAAGCCCCCGAAGCGATAGCGGCGGGGCGCGGATCAGATGGAGACTCGGTTTCCTTGTAGTTAAGGGAACTTCCTAGCCAGGTGGTTCAGCGCAGTGACAGAGCCACGGCGAAGGGAGCAAGCGCGGAAGGAGGGCGGAGCCCTCCTCCGAGAGCGCCCGGCCGGCGTCCTTTTGAGGCCGGGG
>JAKLEK010000013.1 GCA_022703115.1 Elusimicrobiota bacterium | reverse complement strand
GGAGCCGGGATGCTCGGACCGGAGGTCATGGACGCTTCGGACAGGGAGCGCATATCCTTCTCGGGGGCCAGGTTCGATCCGCTTTCCGTTTCATTCTCTTTTCCCCGCTCAGGGGAAAGGGCCTCGCCCGGGAAGTCGCCGTCGGAGTCGGATTATATATCCGGCTGCGCCCTGCTGGTCAAAAGGCGCTTGCTGGAGACCGTGGGGGCGCTGGACGAAAGGTTCTTCCTGTATTGGGAGGACTGCGACTGGGGGTTGAGGGCGAAAAAAGCCGGTTTCGGACGCGTGGTGGTGCCGGCCGCGCGCATATGGCACAGGGTCTCGGCCACGACCGGCGCCGATTCCCCGATGAAGGCCTATCACAAGGCGAGGGGCCGGCTGCTCTTCGCCTCCCTTCACGCCCCCTCCGCGGTAAGACGCGTCCTGGCGGCCGAGCTCCGCGACGCGGCCTGGGTAGTTCTAAGGTCGGGCGCGCCCGGCTCGCTCAGGCTGGCGGCGGCCCGCCTAGCGGGCGCGGCCGCTTATTTCTCCGGCCGCTCGGGGGCGGGCCCCGAGTGGCTTCGCCGCCGGAAGGACTCATATGCCTGAAAGCTTTAAGGATATGTACGACCGCCGCTGGAGCTCGGCTCCGGAGACCTCCGCGTCCGCTTCCGGCGAGATCTTTGAGACCTTCCTCTCGGTCATAAGGCCGGGGGGCGAGCTGCTGGACGCGGGCTGCGGACGCGGCGTTTTCCTGAAGCTGGCCTCCGGCCTGTTCGGGCGGGTCCGCGGGGCCGATATCTCATCCGCCGCGGTGGCGGCGGCCAGGGCCGCCGGTCTGGAAGCCGTGGAGGGGGACGTCTGCGGCGCCCTTCCGTTCGCGGACGCGTCGTTCGACGTCTGCTCCTGCGCCGACGTCATCGAACACGTGATCGACCCGGCGGCGGCGCTGCGTGAAATAAGACGGGTGCTCAGGCCGGGCGGCCAGCTTCTGCTGGCGACGCCGAACGTGCGCTGTTTCCGGCATATAGTTAAACTCGCGGTCACCGGTGAATTTCCCCGGACGAGCGACGACGATTTCGTATGGGGCGGGGGGCACGTCAACTACTTCACCCGGCGCGACCTGCGCCGCCTTCTGGAGGACGCCGGTTTCTCCGGCCCGGTCTTCGTCCTCAACCCGGGACAGTTCGGCAGGTCCTGGAAGCGGAGGCTGGCGCGCGCGGCAGCCGGCGAAAGGCTGTTCGGGGAATTCATCGAGGGCAGCGCGGTCGTTTCATGCAGCAAAGGAGCCGAATGAACCAGATAACCTTACCGTCCCTTGGCGAGGTCCGGGCGGCGCACTCGGTCCGCTCCGGCTACGAGCGTTTTCTTTTCGTGAACACGTACCTTTTCAGGCCTCCGTCCTTCCCGGCGATCTGGCTGCTGATAAGGCTGGGCGTATCCTCTGAGTCCGTCTCCTGGTTCTCCGGCCTGGCGGCGCTGGCCGGATTCGCCTGCCTGCTCCGGCCCGGCGCCCCGCTGCTCTGGCCCGGCATCGCCCTGCTGATGCTGTTCAATTTCTGCGACTGCCTGGACGGGGGCATAGCGCGGGCCATGCGCACCCGCAATCCCTACGGCCGTTTCCTGGACTCGAGCATGAGCTGGGCCGACATGTTCTTCTGGGCCGTGGTCGGGGCGGCGGTCTGGCGCATGCCCTCGCTCCGCGCCATGCCATGGGTCCGGCCGGAGGCCTGGCCCGCCGCTGGAGCGGCCGCGGCGCTGCTCTTTTCCTACGCGGCCTATCTGGAAGGGCTCTTCGACGTTTCACTGCGCGGCTACTGGGAGGAGCTCCAGGCCGGAAAAGGCGTCCTACCCGCGCCCAACCCCGCCGAGGGAAGCTCGGGCCCGGCGAAGATAGCCAAAATAGC
Source organism: Elusimicrobiota bacterium (assembly GCA_022703115.1). GTDB lineage: Bacteria > Elusimicrobiota > Elusimicrobia > Elusimicrobiales > UBA9959 > YA12-FULL-51-18. The sequence continues at coordinate 13,086 of JAKLEK010000013.1, read as the reverse complement.
GCTGCACAACCTGAGGGTCAGGGAGACGCAGTACGTGCTGTTCGCGGCGGCCTGCCTCGCCGGCGCCGCGGACGCGCTGCTGCTGTTCTATCTCGCGCTCTACTCCGCGCTGGCGGTCTCGCTCCTGTTCGTCTACGCCCGCCGGGGCAGGAAGGTGTTCGATTCCGGTCTGGGGAGGGAAGCCTGACGCCGGCCGCATGACGATGAACCCGCCTTCTTCCGGGAAAAAGAGACTCCTGGTCCTGATCCACGATCTGGCCCCGTTCGGGGCGCAGAGGGTGGCGCTGAACATCGTCAGGCACCTGGACAGGTCGGTTTTCAGCGCCGCGGTCTGTTCCTTCGGAGCCGACGACGCTCTGGCGCCCCTGTTCTCCGGCTGCGGGGCCGAAGTGACCGTGCTGGGCGCCAGACGCTATCTGGACCCGGCGGCCTGGTCCGGCCTGGTCCGGCTGCTGCGCTCCTACCGGCCGGACATAGTGCAGACCAATATGGCGGAGCTGTCGGTCCCTCTCCGGCTCATGAAGCCGCTGCTGGGCGGCGCTAAGATAGTGCATGCCGTGCAGAACCCTTTATCCAGCGAGCCCGGGCCCTGGCGTTCGCTGAACCTTCTCACTCTTTCGCTCTGCGACAGGATAGTGCTGTGTTCGCGCGGCCTGGCCGACGGACTGCCGCGGTCCGGGGGACCTCATGAGCGCAGGACGCGGGTGGTCCCGAACGGGATCGAGCGGGTTCCGGCGTCAGACGGTCCCGTCCTGCGCGCCGAACTCGGCATAGCTCCGGAAGAGAAAGTGGTCTGTTGCGTGGGCAGGCTGACCGGACAGAAAGGCCAGGACACCCTCATTCGCGCTTTCGCCGGACTTGCATCCGCGAGACGCCTGCGGCTCCTTCTGGCCGGGGACGGCGAGGACGCCCCGGCGCTCAGGGCCCTGGCCGCCGGGCTGGGCGTGAGGGACCTGGTGCACTTTCTCGGACGGCGGCCGGACGCCGGCGGCGTCCTCGCCGCGGCTGACGTTTACGCCGCGCCTTCCAGGTGGGAGGGGCTGCCGCTGGCCCTGGGCGAAGCCATGCTGGCCGGAGTGCCGTGCGCGGCTTCCGCGATCCCGGGCCACGCGGACCTGCTGAAGGACGGGGTCACCGGGCTGTCTTTCGGGCCGGACGACGTCCCCGCGCTTTCCGCCGCGCTGGCCCGCCTGCTTGACGGACCGGCAGAGGCCGGTAAGATGGCGGCGGCGGCCCGCGCCATGGTCTCGGCCGGTTTCAGCGTGGAGGCCATGGCCAGGGGCTACGAGCGGATATACCGGGAGCTTGCCGTCCTATGACGCCGGGTAAGACGACCATCCTTTACGTGATCGAGAACGAAAGCTTCGGCGGAGGCGAGCGCGCCTTCGCGCAGCTCATCAACGGCCTGGACCGGCGGCGTTACGAGGTCTGCGCGGCCTGCCTGGTCGGCCCGCGCGGTTCCGGTTCCGCCGTGTTCACCGGGGCCATAGAAGGCGCCGCGCGGATACTTGACCTGGACCTGCGGGGGAGGGCGTCGCTGTCGGCGTACTTCCGGTTGAAAAAGTTCATCCTTGAGAACGGCGTGCGTATAGCGCACAGCCAGGGGGCCAGGGCCGACTTTTACGCCCGGACCGCGGCTAGAGCCGCAGGTGCCGCCGTGGTCTCGACCGTGGCCTCACCGGTGGAGGAATACGACGTCCCGCTTTTCAGGAGGGCCGTGTATACCGCGCTGGACCGCGCCACAGGCCTTCTGGTCGACAGGTTCGTGGCGGTGGCGGACCATATAGAGAAAAAACTGGTCTCGGGCCGTGGGGTCCCTGCCCGGAAAGTGGTAAGGATATACAACGGGGTAGAGGCGTTCCGCGAAGCCGGCCACTCCTCAGCTATCCGTGCCGCGCTGGGGATCCCGGAAGGGGCTTTTCTTGCCGGCGCAGTATCCAGGCTCAGCCGTGAAAAAGGGCTTTCGTACTTTATCGAGGCCGCCGGGATCATAGCAGGCTCCGGCGCCGCGCCGGGCATGAAATATCTCATAGCCGGGGAGGGACCGCTGGAGCGGGAGCTTAAAGCCATGGTCTCGGCCCGGGGGCTTGAAAAGGATTTTATCTTCGCCGGTTTCGTGAAAGACGTGAGCCCGCTCCTGGAGGCCCTGGACGTACTTGTCCTCCCTTCGCTCCGGGAAGGTTTTCCGATGGCGGTCCTGGAGGCGATGTCGGCCGGGAAACCGGTGATCGCTTCGGATATAGACGGCGTGAAAGAAAGCGTGTCCGGCGGGGAGAGCGGACTGCTGGTGCCGCCGGGCGACGCGCGGGCCCTGGCGGGGGCCATGCTCTCGCTTTTCCGGGACAGGGCGGCCGCCGCCGCCATGGGGCGCAGAGGCGGGGAACTGGCCGCCGCCAGGTTCGGTCTGGACCGGACTATAAAGGCCCACGAGGCGCTTTACGAGGAACTGGCCGGCTCCGGCGGGAGCACGGTCTGACCGGCAGGTACTGTCATCGGCCGGGCGCGAGAGGGACGATATATGTGCGGGATATGCGGATTCGCTAACGAAGGTAACGAGGCGCTGCTCAAGGCGATGGCCGCCAGCCTCGCGCACCGGGGCCCGGACGAGGACGGGTTCTTCATCGACCCCGGCCGGGTCGGTCTCGGCGTACGCCGTCTCCGCGTGATCGATCCGGCCGGAGGGGCGCAGCCGATCTCCGGCGAGGACGGTTCGGTAAGGGTTGTCTTCAACGGGGAGATATACAATTTCCGGGAACTGCGGGCCGGTCTGGAAAAGTCGGGACACGTGTTCCGGACCCGGTCCGACACCGAGGTGCTCGTCCACCTTTACGAGGAACACGGCGACGCCTTCCCGAAACTGCTGCGCGGGATGTTCGCTTTCGCGCTCTGGGATTCGAAAGCGCGGAAGCTTCTGCTCGGCCGGGACCAGTTCGGCATAAAACCGCTCTACTACGCTCTCTCCGGGGACAGGCTTTATTTCGCTTCCGAATTGAAGGCGCTGCGGCTGGTCTCCGGACTGTGCGGGGAACTGGACCCGGAGGCGCTGGACCTGTATTTCACCAGGCTCTGCATCCCGGCCCCTCTGACCGCGTACAAGGGCGTGCTGAAACTGGAGCCGGCCTCGGTCCTGTCCTTCTCCGGCGGGAGCGTCCGGGTCGAAAGATACTGGCGGCTCGAGGCCGAGGCGGGCCCGGAGCGGCCGGACGGATATTACGCGGAGCGCATACGCGAACTGCTCTCCGCCTCCGTCAGGGAGCAGCTGGTGAGCGACGTGCCGCTCGGCCTGCTGCTGTCCGGGGGCGTGGATTCGGCCTCCCTGCTGGCCTTCATGACGGAACATGCCGGTCGGGGGGTGAAGACCTTCACGGCCGGTTTCGGTGACGGCGCGGCCGATTTCGACGAGACGGACCGCGCGCGCGCCGCCGCCGCGCACTTCGGGGCCGAGCATTTCGGGATACCGGTGAAGCCGGACCTCTCGGAGACGATAACGGAACTGGCCGGCCTTTTCGACGAGCCGTTCGCCGACTCTTCGGCGATCGCCGGCTATCTGGTCGCTAAAGAGGCCAGGCGGCGCGTCACCGTGGCGCTGACCGGGATAGGCGGCGACGAGCTCTTCGCCGGCTATCCGCGCCATCTTGGCGCCAGGCTGCTGCCCTGGTACCTTAAACTTCCGTCCACGCTTCGCTCGGCCGCCGGCCGGGCCGCCGCCTTGCTGCCTGAAAGCCGTTCGCCGTCCAATACGGCCGGGCGCGCCAAGCGCTTCCTTTCCGCCGGCGGCGGCGATTTCGGGTCCGCTTACGATTCCTGGCTTTCCTATCTTGGAGACGGGGAGAAGAAGGATCTCTATTCCGCCTCCCTGCTCTCGGCTCTGCCTCGCGGCGGCGCCGTCCGGGGAGGGCTGCCGCTTGGTCCCGACGGGGTCTTCGAATACGAACTGGGGACTTACCTGCCCGACGATCTGTTGTGTCTGGCCGACAGGACTTCGATGGCCAATTCCCTGGAGCTCAGGGTCCCTTTTCTGGATACCCGCCTGGTGGAGTTCATGGCCGGGGTTCCGCTGGCCGCGAAAACGAGGGGCTTCAGGCTGAAACATCTCCTGAAGAAGGCCATGGCCGGCAGGCTGCCGCCTGGAGCGTTGGAAGGTCCGAAGAGGGGGTTCCAGGTGCCGTTGGCGCGCTGGCAGGAAAAAGAGCTCAAGGCTTTCACCGCCGCGGCGCTCGGCAGGGAGAGCGTCTTGCGCGCCGGAGCGCTGTCGCCGGAGGGGGTGGAGAGGACGCTTTCGGAGCACGCTTCCGGCCGGCGGAACCTGTACGACCGCATACACGCGGCCGCGGTCTTCCATCTGTGGTTCGAGCATCAGCGCCGCCATCCGGCCGCGGCCATCGGCGGCGCCTGGAACGTGCGCGGCTCGCGCAGGATCCTGCTGGTGAACATGGCCGGTCTCGGGGACATTATAATGATGACCCCGGCGGTTCGGGCTATAAAGGAGGCTTATCCGGAGGCCGTTCTGGAGCTGCTGACCATAGACCGTTCCGCGGACCTGGCCGCGGGGATCCCCGGTATAGACAGGGTGCGTTCGGTGCCGATACGTTATCGCGCCTTCGGGCCGGTATCCGCGTTTAAATTCGTCCGGGAGCTGCTGCGTCTCCGCGCGGAGAGGTTCGACGCGCTGGTTAACTTCAGCCTGGTCTCCTCTTTCGCCGGCCTGCTGAAGGCGCGGTTCATAAATCTGATGGTGAAGCCGGGACTGTCCTCGTGCAGGGCGTTGAAAGGGTTCGGCCCGGCCGGCGACCGCACCTCTTTCGAGGACCTCGTGGAGAGCAAAAGCGAGGTCGCTCTCACGGCGGAGCTGCTGGCCCCGCTCGGCCTGAAGCCCCGCGACCTCGAGATACGCTACGTTCCGGGGGCCGCCGAGGAAAGCAGGGTCCGGCGGGACCTGGCGGAACGCGGCATAAGCGGAAAGCCGCTTATAGGACTGAACCCGGGGGCCTTCAGGCCTTCCCGCCGCTGGCCGCCTGAGAAGTGGAAGGCGCTGGTCCGGCTCCTCCTGGAGAGGCATCCGGGGGCGGCCGTTATAGTGACCGGCTCCCCTTCGGAGAGGGATCTGGCGGAGGAGCTCATGATATCGGACCGGGTGTTCTCAGCGGCCGGTATCTATTCAGTCAGGGAGAGCGCCGCGCTGTACCGGATGCTGGACGTCTTCATCACCAACGATACCGGGCCCATGCATATGGCCGCGGCGGCTGGGACCAGGACCGTATGCGTGTTCGGGCCCGGCGACCACGCGCGTTTCGCTCCGTCCGTGCCGGAGGACCGACGCCGGGTCGTCCGGAACCCCTCGGCCGGCTGCGCGGTTCCCTGTTACGAATTCGATTGTCCCGTGCCGGCATGTCTGGAGAGCGTAAGCCCGGAGCAGGTGATTTCCGCGGCGGAGGAACTGCTGTCGAAATGAGACAGGAACAAGGAACCCCTGCTTTCTGGAAGACCGCGCTGACGGCCGCGGTCCTGCTCGCCCTGCCGGCGGCCGCGCTTATCCTTTCTTCGGACAAGCTGCATTATCCTTCCGCGCAGTGGGACGGCTGGGCGCTGGACGCCGCGCGGGCGATACGTTCCGGGACCTTCGCCGCGGACCCGTACGTCATACATCCTCCGCTCTACCTTTATCTCCTCGCGATGTTCCAGCCCCTGTTCGGCGGCGGCCCTCTGGAACAGGCCAGGCTCCTTAACTTCGTCTGCTATCTTGTTACCGGATGGCTGGTCTTCCATCTCTCCGGCAGGCTCGCGGAAGAGGGGAGACGTTTACGGGCCGCTTTGGCGGGAGCCGCGCTTTATTTCACCTCGCCGCTGGCCGTTCAGGGCATATTCCTGCTGGACCTCGGCGATACCGGCCCCGTCCCGGCCGCGGCCGCCGCCTATTTCTGCCTTTTATATTCCGGGGGCGGTTCTTTCAGGACAGCCGCCGTTTCGGCCGCTTTCGCTCTGAACCTGTGGGCTAAACTTATACATTCTCTGTTCCTGGTCCTCGCTTCCCCCGCGGCCGCTCTGACCGACGGAGCCGGCGCCCGCGGCCGGTACCGCCGGGGGCTCGCGGCCCTGGCCGCCGGGACCATCGTCTTCGCGCTTACCTGGGCGGTATACGCCCGATACGCGCTGCCCGTGCCGGACCGCCTGGGCCCGTTCCGTTACCTGGTGGAAGAGATGCTGCTTAACTATCAGCGGCAGGACCTGTCCGCGGGAGCGGGCGCGTTCCTGTACGGGAAGGCCGTGGCCGTGCTCAGGGTGCTGCTCTGGCTCTGGCCGCTCCTGCTCCTTTGGGCCTGGCGGGCGCTCAGGAAAGGTATGGGCTCGGGACCGGAAAGGGTCATGAACTTCTTCATCCTCATCTTCCTGGCCGGCGCCTGGGCCAGCAAAGGGACTTCGAACGGTTTCCCGAAATACCACGCCGCCATCCTGCCGGCGCTTTGCGCTCTTTGCGGAGCTTACGCGGCCGAAGTCTCGGACGCCCTCTGGTCCGGGCCGGCGGCGCGCCGCCGGCTGGCCGCGGCAGCCGCGGCAGCGTTCTGCCTCTTCCTGGCCGGGGATCCCATATACACTTTCAACCACGGCTTCAGGGAGACGCTCATTTCCGGCGGCGGGACCGGGGGCGCCGCGCTGAAGCTGGCGCTGCAGGCCGCAGCCGTTCCGGCGCTGGTCATGGGCCTCCTGGTCTTTCTCTTCGGCCGCCGCGGAATGGGGCCGGCGTCGGCGCTGGCGGCTTACGTTTTCGTCTGGCAGGCGGCGATGCTGGGCGTGCAGGCCCGCGCCGCTTATTTCACCACCTACGGCTACGGAACTTCAGGGAAGGCGGAGGCCGTGCGCTACGTGAGCGGACGTTTCACCGGAGGGACGGTTTCCGGCCCTAACGAGTTCGCCTGGGACATGAGGGCGGCGGGGGTCCCGTTCTTGGAGATAGGCGACGGCTGCTTCATAAAAATGGGGTGCGCGATGGAGGTGCTGCGGGCCGGGGATTCCCGGTTCTTCATCTTCGGTCCTGCGTCCAATACGGTAGACCAGGTAAAGGCTTTCCTCGCTCTGACCCCGGCGGACCTCGGCAGGCCTTTCTCCTCCGTCAGGAAGGGGGATTTCTGGATCTACGAGCTAGGCGCCCCTTTCCCGGTCCGGGGCGCGGCGGGAGGCCGGGGATGAAAGCCGCCATTCATCAGCTGCAGTACTGGCCGGGCCTGAGGTTCTTCTCGAAAATGCGTTCGGCCGACGTCTTCGTCTACCTCGACGACGTTCAGTTCGAGAAGCGGGAGTTCCAGAACCGGAACAGGATACGCGTGGCGGACGGCTGGCGTTACCTTACGGCGCCGGTGCTGTCCAAGGGCAGGTTCTCGCAGAAGATACTTTCGGCCGAGCTGGACGGTTCGAGAAGGTGGAGGGAATCGCATCTGCTGGCCATAAGGACCAGCTACGGCCGCGCGCGCTTCTTCCGGGACTATCTGCCGGCCCTGGAATCCATCTATTCCGCGCGATACCGCTTCCTCGGGGAGCTCGCGGAGGCCACGATCTCCTTTCTCAGGGCCGCTTTAGGCATAACGACCCCGGTCAGACGGTCCTCGGAATTCTCGCTCTCTTCCGTCTCGACCCGTAGGCTGGTGGACCTGTGCGGGGCGGTGGGCGCGGACGAATATCTGTCCGGGGCCGGAGCCCGCGGCTATCTGGACGCAGCCCTGTTCCGGAACGCGGGAATAAAGCTTGCCTGGCAGGATTTCAAGGTCGTGCCCTACGGGCAGGCCTTCCCCGGCTTCGAGCCGGACATGTCGGCCCTCGACCTTCTGATGAACCGCGGGCCGGACTCGGCCGGATATCTGTGAGAGCGGCGGGGCGCCTCACGCGCGGGTAAGGGTTACCAGCGGTATCTCGGAGGGCGCGAACAGGCGCATCGGCGGCCCCCAGCAGCCGGCTCCCGAGGTAACGTAGAAGAAGGAGCTCCCAAAGCGGTAAAGCCCGTAAAAATGTCCGTAGACCATGCGCGTCAGCAGATGGAACGGGAAGATCTGTCCGCCGTGGGTGTGTCCGGAGAATCCGACGAAGGTTCCGTTCCCGGCCATGGTCTCCAGCATCAGCGGCTGGTGCGACATGAGAATGGCCGCCCCTTCCCGTCTCTCCCTGCCCAGTATGCCGGCGACGGAAGTTTCCGTAAGGCCCTCGGTCATGATATCGCCGATCCCGGCGATCCTGAACCCTCCGGTCTCCAGCCAGGAGTTGCGCAGCAGGGTTATGCCGCATTCCTCGTAGAGGGCCGCCGCCTTCTCCATACCGAAGTAATACTCATGGTTCCCCAGGACCCCGAAAACGCCCAGCCGGGGTCGCAGCGACCTGATGGCGGCCGCTAGTTCAGGCCCGCGGGGCAGTCCGGGGTCGACCAGGTCCCCGGTTATAAGGACGAGGTCCGGCCGGCGTTCCCTCAGGGCATTCATCGTCGAAGCGAATCGGGCCAGCTTGAGCGCCGAATCCAGGTGAACGTCCGATATCTGCGCGACCACCGCGCCTTCGAGGGCCGGCGGCAGTCCCGGCACGCTCAGGCGCATTTCTTTGAAAGCCGGGGCCTTGACGCCGCCGTAGAACGCGTAAGCCAGCGCCGCGCCCAGGGCCAGCAGGGCGGCGCGCGGCGGCCAGGCCGCGTGCTCCGGGTAAAGGAGGCGGCGCGCGGCGGGGGACAGCAGGTCCGAAAGGAGGAAGACCGAGCCCGCGATGAGGATCGCCCCCATCCAGGCGTAGCCGGCGAAATAGACCGGTTCCAGGGCGGGGCCCGAGTAACGGTGGCGCAGGAACATCGTGAACGGCGCGAAGAAGGCCAGCAGCAGGAAGGCGGTCCTGAGCGCGCGGGCCGCTCCCGCCTGGACGGCGAAATTGCGGGTGATCCAGGAGGCCGCGTAGAAATGCAGGGCGATATAGGAAACGATCAGCGCGAGAAAAGCGGCGAAGTGATGATGTTTCATGGCGATAAATTATATAAACAAAGGCGGGGCTCCCGCTCCTTGGTAACGTCAAGAGTTTTGTGTGATTTCCTGATACAGGGTTCGCGGGTCCTGCCAGGGGCCCGGAACGCGTGACCGGCGTCGAGGCTATGCCCGTGCCGTTTCAAGCGCTATGCGCCTCAGACGGCCTGCACTATGTGCGTGCCGTTTCAAGGCCTATGGCCCTCAGACGGCCGAGCACACAGCTCCGTATGCGAGTTGTGTCCGGGAACACACGACAAGGTAGCGTAGTCCACCCGGCCTCCGGACGGTCCCGCTTTTCCGGTTCCCCTGCCTCCCGCTCCACTTCTATTAGCCGGATTGTGCTGGCGCACGTAATTATTCTATATTGTAAAGTCATGCCGCGCGCGGCGGCAGGGTAACTCGGGAACAGGGGCTCAGACTATGAAAAAACTGCCTGTAATGCCGGCTCTGATCGTACTTTTCTGCTTCACCGCTTTAAGGGCGGCCGAACCCGCCTTGCGCTCGTCCGTAGAAGCGCGTCTGGCGCTAGAAAGCTCGCTGGAAAAACGCGTTCAGATGGTACTTTCGGAAGCCCTGGGCACCGGGGACATAATCGTTATAATCTCCGCCGAACTCCAGGAAGAGCGGAACAAACAGGCTTTCGATTTTCTGCCCGGGGTACCGGAAAAAGAGAAGGTCGGCGAGATCTCCATCTCCAGTTCCCTGTCGATGATAAAAAAGATATCGGCCACCCTTATCCTAGACAGGGGGATCTCCGATCCCGACGCCAAGCTGGCCAGGAAACTGACGGCCGGCCTGCTGGGCCTGCCTTCCGAACGCGAAGACCTGATAACGCTGGAGCGGATGGATTTCCGCAAGGCGAGGCCGTTCACCCTGTCCGACCTGCTCACCCCTCCCAACCTGTGGTACCTGCTCTGGACGCTGTTGGCGGCCGGCCTGGGCGCCCTGACCGTCTTCTCCTTTTTTAAGCCGTTCGTGCTGAACACCCGGGAACTCGTCGGCGCGCTGGCGGCCGCGGCCGCCAAGAGCAGCGAGGGGCAGGGAAGCGACCGGGCCGCGGAAAGGATCGCGGCGGCGGACATCCCCGCGGCTAGCGAGGAAACCGGGAACGCGCGTTCCGCCGCCCCGGAGAGGAAGCCGCCTTTCTGGTTCATAACCCCGGAATCCGCGCCCAATCTGGCCTTCATTCTGAAGAACAGACCGGCGGAGGATACGACCATCGTCCTGAACTACGCGCCTGAAGCCGCGGCCGCGGCCATAGCCGAGGCGCTCTACCCCAAAAGCGTGGAAGCCCTCGCCGGCCTGCCGAAAGTGACCCTTATGCCGGAAGCCAGGATAAAAGGGCTGGAGTCGGAACTCTTCTCGGCCATGGACTACGTGGTAGGCGGAGAGGAAAAGACCATGAGCATACTGGAACAGCTTCCCGACTCGGTACAGAACGCCGCCATAGCCTCCTTTACCGCGCATAACCCCGCCTTCTCCCGCAAGCTGGCCGCCGGCATCGTGCGGTTCGGGGACCTGCGGACCCTGGAGCCGGCCCACGCCCAGATGCTGCTGCGCAGGATCCCCATACGCAGCCTGGCGCTGGCGCTGAAGAACTCCGATCTGGCGCAACAGTTCGTAGATAAGCTTTCCGCCGGAATGCAGGAAAGGTTCCGCCAGGAAATGGACCTGACGCGCAATCCCACCCCGGAAGCGCAGCGCGCCGAGCGTATGCGCGTGGTCCGGGAACTAAAGAAACTTATCAAGGAAGGCTTTATAACGCTTGGAAAAGGCAATCAGCCGCGCGCGGCCGGGCCCAAGCCGGCCGCCGCAGCTCCGTCATCGGGAACGGGGAGCGCTCCTAAACCGTCCGCGGCTCCGACCGCGGCGCCGGCCCCAGGACCGGCGTCCGGGAAGGACTCTTCTCCTGCCCAGGCCGGAGGGCCCAAAGCCGCCTGAAAACGGCGTAATTCCAGTTCCAGTGGAGGAAAATAAAAAATGGATTTCATGACCCTGATGGGAGCCTTCATAGGCATCGGCGTTATAGTCTTCGTGCTTTCCGCCGGAGGGATGCTGAGGTTCCTGCTCAATTGGGAGGCGATCGTCCTGATCTTCGGCGGCACGCTGGGATCGGTGATGATCTCCTATCCGTGGGCGGCGCTCAGATGGGTCTCCACCTCGCTGCGCATAGTGGTCTTCCCCCCGAAGCGCCCGCCCATCTCCGAGATCATAAGGGTCATCGTCAATCTGGCCGATATCGCGAAGAAGAACGGCCTGGAAGCCATCGCCGGAGAGATACCGAAACTGCCGCATCCCTTTCTGGCTGACGCCTGCCAGATGATGGTGGACGGAGTGGACGAGCACATACTGCACGAACGCATGGAGCACGACATAAACACCACGCGGCTTCGCCACCAGCAGCAGACCAACATCTTCAATTCGGCCGGGACGTTCGCCCCCATCTTCGGCCTGCTGGGAACCCTGGTGGGCGTCGTGCAGGTCCTGCGCAACATACAGAACCCGCAGATGATGGGTTCATCTATGGCCATAGCGATGACCGCATCGTTCTACGGCATATTCTCCGCAAATTTCCTGTTCCTCCCTATAGCCAGCAAACTGGGCTATTATTCCGACGAGGACATACTCACCAGGGAGATCATAGCCAAGGGCATCGCTTCCCTCCACGCCGGCGACGTGCCCTGGCTGGTCTCCAAGAAACTGGAAGGATATCTTTCCCTGGCCCTGAGGAAAAAAGCCAAGACCGGAAAGAACTGAGCCCGTGAAATTCTTCATAGAACGCTATTCCAGGCACAGGACCGAGGAGAACCCGCTATGGCTGATCGTGCTTTCCGACATCATGACCAACCTGATGCTGTTCTTCCTCATACTATACGTCTTCAGCCTGCGCCAGGACTCGGAATCCCACTCCGATTTCCTGAACGGTTTCGATAAGCAGAAACTGGAGGAAGCGAAGGAGAAGAAAGCGGAAGCCGTGGTACGGACTTTCACCGAAAAGGACACAGCCGAAGCCCTGCGGGCGGAACTTGAGAAAGCCGGGCTCAAGGACATGGCCGAAGTCCAGCTGACCGACAAGCTCATACGGGTCAACATCTCGGCCCCGATCCTGTTCAGATCGGGTGAAGCGGAGCTGGACAAGGAAACCATACGGGTGCTTTCGGTAATGGGCCGCCTGCTTCAGAAACTGAAGGACAACGACATCCTGATCGAAGGGCACACGGACAGCGTCCCGGTCAAGAGCGGCTCCTACACCACCAACTGGGCGCTCTCCGCGGCGAGGGCCAATTCCGTGGTCGACTATCTCGCTTCCAATTTCGGCATACCGCAGGAGCGGCTGATCTCCGCCGCCTACGGTGAGTACCGCCCGGTGGCGGACAACGCCACCCGCGAGGGAAGGGCCAAGAACAGGCGGATCGAGATCCTGGTGACCAGGAGAACCGTAGAGCATACGTAACCGGCGGCGGCCAGGATGAAAAAACTTAACAACCAGCTGTGGCTGATACCGTTCGCGGACCTGATGTCCACGCTGGTCATACTTTTCCTCGCCCTGTACGGCTTCTCCTTCAACATGAAGTCGGAGTACGCGAAAGCGATAGCCACCCTGCAGAAGGAACTGGGCGTGGAAGAGGCGGAAAAGAGGATAAAGGAGATCGAACTCGCCCGAAAGGTGGAAGAGGACCTTAAAAAGGAGATCGCCGCCGGAGACCTCGGCGTAGAGGTCACGACCAGCAGGATAAAGCTGACCTTCGCCGCGCCCGTCCTGTTCGATTCCGGCTCCGCCGAGCTGAAGGAAGGGGCCAGGAAGCTGCTGAAGAGCGTGGCCGAGAACCTGAGGAACATGGACAGTCCGGCACTGGTGGAGGGGCACACCGACGCCGCCAGGATGCTGGGAAAGAAGTTCCGCTCCAACAGGGAGCTTTCGCTCATGAGGGCTTTTTCGGTTATAGAGTATATGATAAAGGACTGCGGTTTCCCGGCCGGCAGGCTGAGCGCCTACGGCTACGGGGAATATCGGCCGGTCGCGCCGAACGACACGGAGGAAGGACGGGCCCGGAACCGCAGGATAGAGATAACGGTGATAAGACAGGACGGAGAGGCC
>JAKLEK010000129.1:3691-4896 GCA_022703115.1 Elusimicrobiota bacterium | reverse complement strand
GTGCGCGCGTGCCTGGGGAGGCTGGGCGATCCGCACGAACGCATACGGACCGTCCATGTCACGGGCACTAACGGGAAAGGCTCGGTCTGCGCCATGTTCGATTCGGTCCTGCGCGCGTCCGGCCGGAAGACCGGCCTTTTCATCAGCCCCCATCTCATCTCACCGACCGAGCGGATACGCATAGACGGGAAAGAAATAGGCAGAGAGGATTTCGCCGCCCTCTTCGAGGAGGTTTTCAAGGCGGGGCCGGACCTCGGTTTTTTCGAGCTGCTGACCTGCATGGCTTTCCTGTCTTTCGAGCGCGCCCGCGTCGATATCGCCGTTATAGAGGTCGGGATCGGCGGCCGGCTGGACACCACCAACGTGCTCCCGCGTCCGGAACTGGCGGTGATAACGTCCGTGGACCTGGACCATCAGGATTATCTGGGCGGCACCATAGGCGAGATAGCGGCGCAGAAAGCGGGGATAATAAAGGACGGCGGGATATGCCTGGCGCCTCTGCTTCCGGAGGAGGCGCGCGGCCCCATACTCGCCGAAGCCGGGAGGCGGTCCGCGCAGGTGCGCTTCCTGGCCCCGGTCTTCGATATCTCCTCCTACGATTGGTCGCGCGGGCGCATGCGGTTGAGGCATAAAAGAACGGCCGAGGAAACGGACCTGGCGCTGCTGGGGCCTTCGCAGGCCTCTAACGCTACTCTGGTGCACGAAGGCGTGTCGTTCCTGGGCGCGGGAGGGCCGGCCATAACAAGGGCGCATATAACCGAAGGTTTCTCCGGCGTATCCTGGCCCGGGCGTTTCCAGGTGCTGGAGAAGGACGGAGCGGTCTACGTGCTGGACGGGGCGCATAATCCGGAGGCGGCCAGGGCTTTCGCCGCCACCTTCGAACTCTCCCCGTTCAGGGACAGGGCCCCGGCCTTCGTGTTCGGCATCCTCAGGGACAAGGACCATCTTTCCGTGCTGCGCGTCCTGGCGCCGTACGTATCCAGGGCCGTCTTCACCCGGCCGCCGTCGGACAGGGCCGCCGATCCCTGCGCCCTTGCCGATGAATTCTCGCGGCTGAGGCCGGACGCGGAGATAGAGGTGCAGGAAAGCGTGGAAGCCGCTCTGCTGGCGGGAGCCTCGTCCGGCCTGGCGGTCGTGCTCGGGTCTTTCTACCTGGCCGGCGCGGCGCTGGACATGCTGGGCGGCGGAGGAAAGGACAGGGAAAA
>JAKLEK010000129.1:0-3594 GCA_022703115.1 Elusimicrobiota bacterium | reverse complement strand
ATGGCGGTCGTGCTCGGGTCTTTCTACCTGGCCGGCGCGGCGCTGGACATGCTGGGCGGCGGAGGAAAGGACAGGGAAAAGGCCGGAAGCGGCCGGACAGGGGGTTCTTTATGAACGGTATCGGCGTCGACATAGGCGGAACGAATACGAAGCTCATCGTAATGAGTTCAGGGAAGAAAGTGCTGCGCGAGGACCGGTTCGATACGGCGCCGGAGCGCGGCCCGGAGGATTTCATAAGGAGGCTGGCCGCGGCCGTAAAGAAACTGAAGGACGAATGGGCCCCGGTCTCCATAGGTGTCGGCGCGGCCGGCGACGTGGACCCCGACCTCGGCGTAATACGTTTCTCACCGAACCTGGACCGCTGGCGCGGCCTGGCCGTGAAGCGTCCGCTGGAAAAACGCGCCGGGCTGCCCTGCGTGCTGGAGAACGACGCCAACATGGCGGCATGGGGAGCCTACGAGATGGAGCTGGGCAGGAAATACCGCAACGTCGTGGCGGTAACTCTGGGCACCGGCATCGGCGGCGGGATCATCATAGACGGCAAGCTTTACCACGGCGCGAACGGTTCGGCCGGCGAACTCGGCCATAACAAGCTTTCCAGGAGCGGGCCGCGCTGCCACTGCGGCGGGAAAGGCTGCATGGAGGCCAGCTGCGGCAGCTACGCGATCATGCGGGAGGCCCGGGCCGCGATAAAGGACCGGAAAGCCTTCGTCGCCAGGTACGCCGATCCCGGCCGGCCCAGGCTCAATACGGTCTGTCTTACCAGGGCGGCCGACAGGGGCGACAGGACGGCGCTGAGGATATGGCGGGAAATGGGGGAAAGCCTCGGAAGGGGGCTGGCCGACATGCTGCTCATGCTCAATCCCGACTGCGTGGTCCTTACGGGCGGGGTCTCCAAAGCCTCGCGCCATTTTCTGGGGCCGCTGAAAAAAGTGTTCGCGGCCCAGCAGATGAAGACCTCTTTCCTCTGCGTGGACCTTGTGGTGGCAAGGAACGCGGACCTCGGTGTCTGCGGCGCCGCTCTGCTGGGTCTCGAGAACGCTAAGCGGGGCGGGAAGGCGGGATAATCGGGGGGAGAAGAAGGTGAAAAGAGCGTCCGTCGGAGTGCTCTCGTCGCGGGGAAACCCGTTCTTCCGCCTGCCGGCGGCGGCCGCGCTCTGCCTTTCCTTTCCGTTTACGGCGCTTTGCGCCCCGGCCGCTTACGAACTGCCCTCCGCCACCGGTTCGCACAGGGTGGCTTTCTCGGCCGATAACGGCGAATTCAACGAGAATACCCGGGTGATCGGCCTTCAGGGCAACGTTCAGCTCGACGAGATAGGGGAGGACGACGGCCTGATAAAGACCATAAAGGCCCGAAGCCTCAGCGTGGACCAGCTGCGCAATACGGTCCACGCCCCGGAGGATTTCGTGCTGAACGATTCTTCCGGGACGATATACGGAAAAAGCGGCATATTCGACTACGCGTCCGACACGGGATACATAAACGACGGCAGGTTCGCCTACAGGAACTTCTACTTTTCCGGCAGGCGCATGGAGGTGACGCGCGAGAAGTACGTGTACAAGAAGGCCGCCATCACCACCTGCGACGAAACGCCGCCGCATTTCAGGATAAGGGCTTCCCGCATTTATCTCGTTCCCGGCAGATATTTCCTGACCTACAACAACTTCTTCTACCTGGGCCGGATACCGATCTTCTATTTCCCCGTGCTTTACAAGCCTCTGGGCGGAGGGACGCCTTTCGTCAGCAGTTTCACTCCGGGCTACGACCGGCGCAACGGGATATTCGTCAAATCCACTTACGCGTACAGGTTCACGCCGGCGGTCAAAGGCAAGCTGTTCCTGGACTATTTCAGCCGGCTCGGTTTCGGCCTGGGCGGGGAGGCCGACTATCGGGAGAGCGAAAAGACCAACGCCAACCTTTCCGTATACCGGATACGCGAGGCGGGAGCGGAGAACGACCGCTGGGGGATGAACGGCGGTTACTGGCACAGCTTCAGCCGTTTCAACGAGAGCGACCCGGTGTCCTATTACTCGCAGTCCGCCTTCCGGCTCCTTTCCGACCCGGAGTTCAATAACGACTACTTCAGGACCAATCCGTTCGCGATAAGTCCGGACAAGCAGGCCAGCGTGGCGGTGACGCGGCGTTCCGCCACCACGGTCGCCAGGGTCAGCGCGGACAGCAGGTACGTGCGTTCCCCGGACCTGAAGGGATTCGACAAATCCTCCGAATCCGCCCCGCGGCTGGACTTCCAGAGGCTGCCTTTTTCTATCGGCAAACTGCCGGGGGTCCACTCGTTCACCGGGTATTTCGAGAACGCCAAGGACCCGGGAGTCGGCTACTATCAGCGCAGAGGGCACGGGGTCTGGACCGTATCGAAGTCGGTCCCCCTCAGGCGCAGTCTGACGCTGACGCCCTCCGCCTCTTACGACCAGGGGCTTTATATCTCCACCAGGGCGGCTTCCGCGGAGAAGTGGGTGGGACGGTATTCCTTCAGTACCAGCATGCGTTACGACCGCCTGTGGGGTTCTCTGGATACGGGCTATTCCTATCAGGCGCGCATGGCCGAGAACAGGCTGGGCAAGGACCGGCTTGCGGCGGACAGGGGGGAGGAGGTCGAATCCGTTTATTCACAGCTCTTCGTTTCCCCCGTGTCCAATACCTATTTCCGGACCGGGGCTTCCTACGATATGCGCGACGGAATGGGCGGCAGCTTCTCGCGCAGGCTTTCCACCATGACGTTCGAGTATTATCACGCGCCGCGCAGGAACCTGGACATCTATCTCCAGGATTCCTACCGCTTCGGGGACGGCAACAAGAGTTTCGTGGCGCAGGTCTATTCAGGGGACGAAAAGACCTACCTCGGCGCGGGGTTCGCCTACTACACGACCACGCCCGGGTCTTACGTGCTGAACAACGTGGCCGGTTTCACGGTGCCGTGGGCCCCGTCCTGGCGGGCCGAGGGCGTGCTCCGTTACGAGCTGGGGGATTTCAGCAGCCGCGACAACAAAAAGCTGAAGTTCTTCGAGAAAGGCCTCATACTTTACAAGGATTTCCATGACTTCCACACGAGCTGGTTCTTCAAGGAGCGCCGCGGGGTGAACGAGCTGTTCTTCCTGGTGACGCTTAAGATGAACGACCCGGCCAAACGCGACGCGTTCGACGACGGTTCAAGGAACGACTGGCATCCCTGGCGAAAGGCCGGAGCGATAAGGGATTACTGAACCCGGACTTTCCGGAATTTGTCCGAAAATGGTAAACTATGCCGGGCGTGGAGTTAGAGGTCCCGTAAAATCTATGAAAAAACCCATATGGCTCGTGACCGGCGGCGCCGGATTCATCGGTTCCAATATAACGGAGGAACTGGTGAGGAGAGGGGCGCGCGTGCGCGTCTTCGACAACCTTTCGACCGGCAAGAAAGAGAATCTTTCCCATCTGATGAGGTCGATCGAATTCGTCCGCGGGGACCTGCGCCGGCCCGATCAGATAGCGAAAGCGATGAAGGGCGCGACCTATGTGCTGCATCAGGCCGCTTTCCGTTCGGTCCCGAAATCGGTGGACAATCCCTGCGCCGCCCACGATAATAACGCGACCGG
>JAKLEK010000128.1 GCA_022703115.1 Elusimicrobiota bacterium | reverse complement strand
CTGCCCAGGGAGAGGGTGATGGCCGCCCTGGACGCGCGTCACGGGAAAGTGGTGGTAGAGGGCTGGAAGAAGGGTACCGGCCGGGGCATAATGGAGGGGATAGACTCCCTCCGCTCCCACGTCGGCGGCTTTCTGGTGACTTTCGTGGAGACCGAAGGCAGGATGCAGGGCTTCGACAGGGCCATGGCCGGGTCGGTCATAAAAAGGGCCGGGGACGCGAGGGTGGTCATCGCCGGCGGTGTGACTACCGCGGAGGACGTGGCTTTTCTGCACGCGGCCGGCGCGGACGCGCAGGTCGGCATGTCGCTTTACACCGGCAAAATGGAGCTGGCCGACGCCATAATCTCCCCGATCGCGGATAAAGGCCCGCTGTGGCCGACGGTCGTCGCCGACGAGCACGGGCAGGCGCTCGGGCTGGCCTGGTCGGACCTGGAGAGCGTGAGGGAGGCCGTCAGGACGCTGGGCGGCGTTTACCATTCGAGGAAGCGCGGATTGTGGAGGAAGGGCGGTACTTCCGGCGCTAGCCAGACGCTCCTGCGCATAGACCTTGACTGCGATTCCGACGCGCTCAGGTTCACCGTCCGGCAGAAGGGCGCGGGTTTCTGCCACAACGGCACCTGGACCTGCTGGGGTGAGGACTCGGCCCTGCCGGCTATAGAGAAAAGGCTGAAGAGCCGCCTCTCGGACGCTCCGGCCGGCTCCTATACCAAAAGACTTTTCGGGGACCCCGCCCTGCTGAGGGCCAAGATAACGGAGGAAGCCGGGGAACTGGCGGCCGCCTCGGAGAGCGGGTCCAGGGAAGAGATCATCGGAGAGGCCGGGGACGTCATTTTCTTCACTCTGGCCGCCATGATAAAGGCCGGCGTCTCGTTGGAGGAAGTGGAGCGCGAACTGTATATGCGGACGCTCAAGCTTACCAGGCGCCCGGGCAACGCCAAGCCGCCGCGCTCCACGGAGAAAGCATGAGATATCTTAGAAGGATAAGCCCGCGCGAACTGCCGTCACGGTCCCGGGACCCGGTGGCCCGGGCCGCGGTCTCGGCCGCGCGTTCCATACTGGACGAGGTCGAATCGAAAGGCGAACCGGCGGTGAGGAAGTACGCCGAACGCTTCGGAGATATACCGAAAGGCGCGCCGCTGTCGGCCGGCCGGAAAGAGCTGGAAAGGGCGTACGCCGGGCTCGGGAAGTCCGAAAGGGACCTGCTCTCCAGGGTCAAGAAGCGGATCGAGGCCTTCGCGCGCGCCCAGAAGAACGGATTGAAAGAGATCACGGCGAAAGTTCCCGGCGGTAAGGCCGGGCATTTCATCTCCCCGGTCGCCTGCGCCGGCTGCTACGCGCCCGGCGGCCGTTTCCCGCTGCCGTCCTCGGTGTTGATGACGGCCGTCACCGCCCGCGTGGCCGGGGTCGGGACCGTCTGGGTCGCCTCGCCAAGGCCGGCGCCTGTTACCCTGGCCGCGGCCTTCGTGGCCGGGGCCGACGGATTTTTGAGGATAGGCGGCGCCCAGGCGGTGGGCGCCCTGGCCTTCGGCACCTCGTTCAGTCCGGCCTGCGACGTGATAGCCGGTCCCGGCAATAAATACGTCACGGCCGCCAAGAAGCTGGTGTCCGGAAGGGTCCTGATCGACATGCTCGCCGGCCCGTCCGAACTGGCCATCCTGGCCGACGGTTCGGCCGATCCGCGCATCCTGGCCGCCGACCTTCTGGCGCAGGCGGAGCACGACCCGGACGCGGTCCCGGTCCTGGTCTCCACCGACGCCCGGCTGATCGACGCGGTCGACGCCGAGCTCGGCGTACAGCTGGCGGCGCTGTCCACCGCCGCGACCGCCGCCCTGGCGCTGAAGAACGGTTTCGCTGTGCGCGTTCGGGACGTGGACCAGGGGATAGCCGTCTGCGACGCCCTGGCCCCGGAGCATCTGGAGCTTTGCGTACGCGGCGCGGCGCGGGTCGCGAAGCGCTGCTCGAATTACGGGGGGCTGTTCATCGGACAGGGCAGCGCCGAAGTTCTGGGCGATTACGGCGCCGGGCCGAACCATACCCTCCCCACGGGGGGTACGGCGCGCTATACCGGCGGACTTTCCGTGTTCGACTTCCTGCGGGTGCGCACCTGGCTGGACATCGGCGACGCGCGCGCCGCGGCCGGGGTGATAAAGGACGCCGTGAAGCTGGCCGAACTGGAAGGCCTGGCCGGTCACGCCAGGTCGGCTGCCGCCAGGCTTCCCCGGCCGGAATGAAGTCCGTCCCGGCTCCGTCCCGGCTGCGCGCCGCCGCCGCGGCGGTCTTTCTGCTGGCTTTCGCCCTGCGCGCGGTCTTCATCCTGCAGTGGCTGCGCCTTCCTTACGCCGACGCTCTCTGCGCTGACGCCTGGGCGAACGACCGGTGGGCCCTGGACATCCTGGAGAACGGGCTGGTCCGCCACAAGGCATTTTTCCAGTCCCCGTTCTATCCCTACTTCCTGGCCGCTTTCTATAAAATATTCGGGCACGAGCCGCGCGGCGTCCTCTGGGTGCATGCCGCGGCGGATTCCCTCTCCTGCGTCCTGCTCATGCTCTCGGCCCGGCGCTGTTTCGGCCCCAGGGCCGGAATATTCGCCGGGCTGGCGGCCGCTCTCTACAGGCCGTTCATTTTCAACGCCGCTCTTCTGACGAAGGAAACCTTCGCCGTCCTAGGTTCGGCCCTTGTGCTGTTCACCGGACTGAGGGCCGCCGGAGGGCGGACGCGGGACCTTTTCCTCTGCGGTCTGGCCGCGGGCTGGGCCGTGCTGTCGAGGAGCAATATGGCCCTGATGATCCCCGCCCTGCTGCTGTGGCT
The DNA here is from genome assembly GCA_022703115.1 of Elusimicrobiota bacterium. GTDB lineage: Bacteria > Elusimicrobiota > Elusimicrobia > Elusimicrobiales > UBA9959 > YA12-FULL-51-18. The sequence continues at coordinate 2,088 of JAKLEK010000128.1, read as the reverse complement.
CGGGTTCCGCCGCTCAGAGCCCGGCGCTCCGGGGGGGCTCAGGGCGCGGGGGGCGCTCGCGCTCGCGGCCGGCGCGGCTCTGGCGGTCCTGCCGGCGACCGCGCACAATTTCGCAGCCAGCCGGGACCTGGTGCCGGTGAACTATACCGGAGGTTTCACTTTCTTCCTCGGCAATAACCCGCGGGCGACCGGCCTGGCGACCTATCCGGCCGGTGTCAATTCCGACCCGCTGCTGGAAGAGGCCCAGTCCTCGCGCCTGGCCGAACTGGGGTCCGGCCGCGCGCTGAAGCCGTCCGAGGTCTCTTCCTTCTGGTTCCGCAAAGGGCTGAGTTCCATCGCCGGCGATCCCCTGCGCTGGCTCGGACTCTCCGGATTGAAGTTCTGGCTGTTCTGGAACCGATACGAGATACCGGATAATTACGACGGCGGTTTCATCGCCGGGCGTTTCGGGACCCTGCTGGCTTGGCCGCTTCTCTCTTTCGCCTGGGTAGGCTGCTTCGGCGCGGTCGGCCTTTTTCTCTGCCGGCCACGGGAGGCGTCCGGGCTCCCGCTGGCGCTCTTCCTGACCTACATGGCCTCCATCCTGCCGTTCATAATAAGCGACCGCTACCGCCTGCCGGGCGCCGTACTGCTGATACCGGCGGCCGCGGCCGCGCTGGACCGGACCCTTTCCGCGCTAAGGGAGCGGGCCCCGGGCCGGATGGCGCGGCCGCTGCTGTACGCCTCCCCGCTGATGGCGCTGTGCCTGCTGCCCGCGCCTCTGGACCTGCGTTCCGACGAAGCCGCGGGCTGGGGACAGCTGGCCGCGGTCCGCGCCGCGCGGGGGGAATTCGCGCTGTCGGTGGAAGCGTTCAGACGCGCCGAGGCGCTGTCGCCAGGGGGCGTGAACGAAGCGGCGGCGGACGGGGCCGCGTTATCGCTATGGAAGCTGGGCCGCGCGGAAGAGGCGCTTTCTCTTTACGAACGATGGTGCCGGGTTTATCCGGGCTCGCCGCTCCTGCACAATAACCGGGCGGCCCTGCTTTTCGAACTGGGCCGGACCGGCGAGGCGGTGAGGGCGCTGGAGAGCTCCGTCATGGCGGACCCAGACCCCGGGCCGCAGTACCGTAATCTGTTCTACGGCTGCGCCAGGCTGGGGTGGAACGGAATGGCCGCGCGGTACGGAGAAGAGGCGCTCTCCCGATTCCCGGACGACGCCAAGCTGCGGCGGGACGTCACGGAGTTAAGAAGAAAAGCGCGGGGAAGTAAGTGACGAGGGCCAGCACGCCGAGCAGGATGAACCAGAAATTCATGGTCGCGGCGTAGAGTTCCGGCAGCTTCTTCTCGAACCTGGAGCTGGAGAGGAACAGGTTCAGCCCGAGCGGCGGCGTCATGTAGCCTATTTCAAGGTTCAGCAGGAAGATAACGCCGAGGTGTATCGGGTCTATGCCGTAGTTCATGGCCACCGGCACGATTATCGGGACTACGATTATTATGGCGGAGAAGATCTCCACCATGTTTATGACCAGCAGGAAGGCGTTCAATATCAGCAGGAACAGGATCTTCGAGGACACGAAAGAGTGCAGCCAGGAGAAGATCCTGTCCGGGATCTGCGCGTCTATAAGATAATTCGTGAACCCCAGCGCGGTGCCCAGCACCAGGAAAATCGCCCCGACCAGCATCATGCTCCTGACCGCTATCTTCGGCATGTCCCGGAAGAACTCCAGTTCCCGGTAGACGAACACCTCGGCCGCCACCACGTAAAGCGCCATTATGGAGGCCGCCTCGCTCGCGGTGAACAGCCCTTTGTATATGCCGCCTATTATGATGAAAGGGAGCGGTATCTCCCAGGCCGTCTCGCGCGCGGCGGCCTTCAGTTCGGTCCAGGAGAACGGCTGTTTGCGTATTCCGGCCCGCCTGGCGGTGAAGAGCGCGTAGACCGACAGGACCGCGAGCAGGAACAGGCCGGGCAGGAGCGACGCCTTGAACAGCGCGTCGATGCTGATCTTGGCTATCAGGCCGTAGAGTATTATCGGCAGGCTGGGGGGGAAGAGCAAGCCGAGGCTGCCGGTGGTCGTCAGCAGTCCCAGAGTGAACTTCTCAGGATAG
>JAKLEK010000127.1 GCA_022703115.1 Elusimicrobiota bacterium | reverse complement strand
GAGCATGCCGGGCTTGCCCTCGGTGACGTCGAAGACCAGGTCCACCTTGTCCTGCTCTCCGGGCGTCGGGTTTATCGCCATGCCCACGTCGTCCAGGAAACCCAGATTGAACAGTTTCTCATGGCTGCGGCGGATCCTGCCGGAACTGAAGACCTCGCCTTCCTTCTGGACTATTTCCCGGCGGATGACGTAGGTCTTGGTGACCTTGTTGCCGGCCACGTCTATGTGCCCCACGTAGACCGGGTCGTTCTCGGTTATCGCGAAATCTATGTCTATCTCCTCGTTGGCGGGGTTGCGCGTCTTCTCGGGTCTCAGCACCGCCTTGAGGTAGCCCTTGTCGGCGTATTTGTCCTGCAGCGCCCTTATCGTGTCGTCCAGCCTTTCCTGGCTGAACAGCTTGCCGCGGCGGTATTCGACCAGTTCCAGCAGGGCCTTCGAGGTATAGACCTCGTTGCCGGAAAAGGTGGTGGCGCCGAAGCGGCTGCGCGGCCCCTCGGTCAGGTCGACGCGGATGAAGACCCGGCTCCTGTCGCCGTTGAACGTCACCGAGGAGGCGTCCATCCTGTATTCTCCGTAGCCGTTGTTCTTGTAGAAATTCTCCAGGTTCTTGAAGTCCTCCTCGAGGTCCTGGGGGGAGTATATCTTCCCGGTGCGGTTTTTCATCAGCTTAAGCAGCTTCTTTTTTTTGAAACCGGCGGCGCCTTCCAGTTTGGTTTCGGCTATCCTGGCCCTGTTCCCTTCGGTGATGTTCAGGGTCAGGCGGCAGGTGTGGGTGGCTGTATCGTAGACGGTCTCGTATTCGGCCCTGGCGTCGATATACCCCTTGGAATGATATTTGTCCGTTATCTTTATTATGTCTTCCCTGACCTTGAGCTCGTCGAAGAAATCCTTTTCTCTTAGCGCCATCTCGTTCTTGACCGTGCCCTTGGACAGCTGCTTCGCGCCTACGATCTTTATCGTCTTGATCATGAATTTCTCCGTGACCATATAGGTCACGGAGGAGGCGGTCGAGGAACCCGCTACTTCCTTGAACTTGTCCGACACGGGTTTCCCCGGGACGTCGGTTATATCGATGGAGACGGTCTCTATGCTGCCCAGGCCGATAATGCCCTCGATGTCCGAATTTATGAATTCCTTATAATAGAGTTTGCCTTTCTTGGCGTGGCCGGTCTTGATTATGACCTTGGGTTTTACGTTGATGTTGCCTTTCACCAGGACGGAATCCACTTCCCAGGGACCTTCGCCCGGTCCGGTTCCGGGGGGCGCCGGCGCGAGCGGCGGCGGCGAGTCGTTCTGGAGTCCGGGCAGGGAGGCCGTATCCGTGGAGACGGCCGGCGCGGCGTCGCCGGATGCGGGCGGGGCCTCCTCCGCGTACAGTTGGACGTCCGCGTCCTCCTGCGCGCCGCCGGCTCCGGTATCGGTCTGGGCCGACGCCGGAGCGGAAAGCAGGCAGAAGAGGGCCGTCGATAGAAAAAGTGTCTTTGTCATCGCTTTAGCCTGAAAAGCCAGGCGTTACAACATAATATTATCACTTTTTTGACGGGCCGTTTGCTAATTTATTGCCGTGTTATGCTAAAATGGACCTGCCCGCTGCGGCCGGTGAGCGCGGGCGCGCGGGCCGGCCGGACCGGAAGGTTTTTTCAGGAGCTTAAAGATGAAAAAGTTCTACATTCTCGACACCAACGTTCTGATCCACGATCCCATGTCCTTCAATAAATTCGAGGATAATACGGTCGTGATCCCCATCGCGGTCATCGAGGAACTGGATACCTTTAAATCTGTCGCTGACGAGCGGGGCAAGGCCGCGCGCATAGTTTCCAGGAAACTGGACGAACTGCGCAAGATGGGCAGGCTCGACGCCGGCGTGAAGATGGAGAACGGCGGCACGTTGATAGTGGATATGGACCACGCCTCCGTTCTGCCGAAAGGACTGCTGGCGCAGGACATGGACGACCGGATACTGAACACCGCGCTGTGGTTCAATCAGAAGAAACATAACGCCGTGCTGGTCACCAAGGACACGAACCTGCGCCTGAAGGCCGAGGCCGTGGGGACCCGCTCGGAGGATTACGAGGCCGGCAAGGTCAACGTGGACGAGATCTATCCGGGCATAGTGACCGTGGAGAAATCCGCCGATTTCCTGGACAAGTTCTACAAGGACAAATCCGCCAAGAACACCGATAAGGACCTGGTGCCGAACGAGTTCGTGGTCTTCAGGGCCAAAGAGGACCCCAAAAAGAGCGCGCTTGGGCGGGTGTCCCAGAACGATCAGTCGGTGATAAAGATCCTCGGTCCGGAATCCTCCCCTTGGGGCATACGTCCGCTGAACAAGGAACAGCGCTGCGCGATGGAACTGCTGCTGGACGAGAACGTGAAGCTCGTGACCATGATAGGCGCGGCCGGCACCGGAAAGACGCTGATGTCGCTGGCCTGCGGGCTGCAGAAGTCCGTCGAGGAAAGCGTCTACCGCCGGCTCATAATCTGCCGGCCGATAGTTCCGGTGGGCAAGGACATAGGTTTCATTCCAGGCACGAAGGAGGAAAAGCTGTCCACCTGGATGGGGGCCATCTACGACAACCTGGAATTCATCATGGACAAGCGCCATCCGGACGACGCGCTGCAGAAGTTCGAGTATCTGCTGCAGAACGGCAAGATCGAGGTGGCTTCCGTCACCCATATCCGTGGCCGTTCCCTTCCCAAACAGTATATGATAGTGGACGACGCGCAGAACCTGACCCCGCACGAGATCAAGACCATACTCTCTCGCGCCGGGGAAGGCACCAAGGTCGTGGTCACCGGGGACCCTTATCAGATAGACAATCCCTATCTGGACATAGCTTCGAACGGGCTCATGTACATAGTGGACCGGTTCAAGGGACAGAAGCTTTACGGCCATCTGACCTTCACGAAGACCGAGCGCAGCGAGCTCGCCGGTCTGGTGGCGGAGCTCATGTAGGCGGTGTTTTAGGCTTAACGGCCCGGTTCCGGCATAGGTACTTTGGCCCTTGCGGTCCGGCGGGTATTACATAGAATATATAAGGGACGGGCGGCCGTCGGCGTCCCGACGCGGCGTATATCAAGGAGCCTGAATGAAAAAGATCGGAGCTTTCCTTCTTGGCGCGGTGTTCGCGGTCCTGTTCTCGGCGCCCGGCGTCTTCGCGGGGTCCGGCGGCGAAAAGCCCACCGCCCTGGGCGCCCTTGCATCCCTTTCCCCTTCTCCGTCCGTCCCGGACGCCCCGCCTCCGGCGGCCGTCCCTGTCCCCCGGTGCGATGAGTTCATCAGGGCGATCGAGCCCGGCAGCGACCTCGCTCCGAAGGTGGAGGACCCGGTCCGTGTAAAGGCCATCCTGAAGCTGGTGAGCGACATCTATTACAACGTTCAGCTGCCCTATTCCCAGGACGGTACCACCTTCACCAATAAAGAGAAAAGACTTCCTCCTCAGCCGCTCGGCTTCTACAAGGAGTACACCCTCATCACAGGCGACGCGCCCCATACCGTCGTCATCGGCGGCAAGACCTATAAAGTGGCTCCCGATCAGGGCCGCCGCGGCTCCGAACGCGTGGTCATCGGCGGCGGTTCGGAACTGTACTACTCCCCGGATCATTACGTCACTTTCATCAGGCTTACCGTCGTAAGGTAGCCGATGGCAGGGATACCGGATGACGGCCGCGTCTTCGTCCCCGGCGGGAACGCGTCCGCCGGCGACCTGGAGAAACTGCTGTCTCCGCTGGGTTTCCTTACCGTCAGGCTGGACGGCGCCCGCCTGGGAACAAAGCCGGAACTCATGACCGAGCTGGCCTCCGCCCTTAAATTCCCCGGATATTTCGGCCGCAACTGGGACGCCCTGCTGGACTGCCTGCGTTCCCTGCCCGATTTCATGGACGCCGGCGGTTACGCCCTTATCGTGGAAAGGTACGGACTCGTGCTCAAGGAAGAGCCCGGGGAACTGGAAACTTTCAGGGACGTGGTCGGGACCGCCGCGGCTTTCCTAATGGAAAAACGCGGGATAAAGCTCAAGGTGATAATGTTATGACGCGCCCCGCCGCCGTCCTCGCGCTCTGCGGCCTGCTGTGCGCCGCCGCTCCGAAGCCCGCGCCCCGGCCCGGAGAGAACGGCGGAACGGTGCGCTTCGGTTCTCCGGACGGCTGTCTGATAGAAGGTTTCTACCACGCCCCTTCCTCCGGCTCTTACGTGTTCGTCAACGTGCACGGTCTCGGTTCTAACCGGCACGAGTGGGGCCCGCTCGAGGCGGCGCTCGGAAAGAAGGGGTACGGATACCTTTCCATCGACCTTAGCGGACATGGCGGCAGCCGCCTGTGTTCCGGGCTTCCGACCGACTACAAGACTTTCACCCGCGAGAGATGGCCGGGGCTTTCGGCGGATATAACCGCAGCCGCAGTTTTTCTGGAGGGCCGGAAGATATCTGCGGGCAGGATCGTGCTGTGCGGCGCCAGCATAGGCGCCAACCTGTCGCTGAAAGCCGCCGCGGAAGGGCTCAGCCCCGCGGGGCTGGTGCTGCTGTCCCCCGGTCTGAGCTACGCCGGGACGGACGCCGGGCGGTACATGGACGACGCGCCGGATGTCCCGGTCCTCCTGGCCGCGTCCAGAGATGACGCTTATGCCTGGGAGAGTTCCGGCTATCTGGCGGCGAAGGCTGGCGCGCGGGGGATGAAGGCGGTCTTCAAGGCCGGGCCGGGGGGGCATGGTGCCGGCATGCTGACCGCCGGGAGTCCGGAACTTCTGGGTTATATACTGGAGTGGACTTCGCGGCTGGACGGTTCCAAGCGGACAGCCGTTCCTAAGCCGTCCACCGTCCGTCCTTGAAAGCCGGGTACGAAGTCAGCAGGTCCCTGGCGTGCCTTTCCTCTTCTTCCACCAGTTCCCGCATATGCGCCCGTTTCCAGGTCTCGGGAAA
>JAKLEK010000126.1 GCA_022703115.1 Elusimicrobiota bacterium | reverse complement strand
GGCCTGTTCGAATACGCCCTTTCCCACGGAGTCCCCGTGGCGGAGGCCCGCACCGTCGCCACGACTACGCTGATCATGGGGGAGATGTTCTACCTCTTCAACTGCCGCTCCCTGACCCGCTCTTCCTTATCGGTAGGCCTGTTCTCGAACCCCTGGGTCTGGCTCGGCTGTTCCATGATGGCGGCGGCCCAACTGCTGTTCGTGCACGCTCCGTTCATGAACCGTCTCTTCCACTCCGCGCCCATGCCGCTGCTGGAGTGGGAGGAGATACTCGGGGTATGCCTGCTCATCAGCCTGGCGGTAGGCGCCGAAAAAGCCCTGCGGGCGAGAAAAGCCTGAAAGTCCGGCCGCCACTCCGGATGAAGAGCCCCATACTACGGAACCCAGGGACTACGGCCGAAAAAAAGCGGGATGGAGCCGACGGCTCCATCCCGCTTCGCGCATACGCTCCGGGTCAGTATCAGTACGGGAAAAGTTCGTCCAGCGGTTTTTCCGTGACCGTCCCCAGTTTTTTCAGGGAACCCGGGTCCACCCGCTCCCTGTTGCCGAGTATGTAAACGGTCTTCGGCATTTTCTCGAACCGCGCGGCGAAGCGCGTCAGTTCGTCCAGCGTGTAGGACAGGGAGCGTTTGAACCGCTCCGGCCTGGGGTCTCCGCTCAACCCAAGGTCCTCCCAGGCGAACAGCGCTCCGGCGACGCTCCGGAATTCGACCGGCGAGGTCCTGTAGCGCTCCTCTATGCTCCGCTTGGCGGCCTTGAAACGGTCCGCCGCGGCCGGCATTCTGGTCAGGAGGTCCTTTATCAGGGAGGCCGCGTCCAGGGTCTTGTCGGCCTGGGTCCCGACCCTGCCCCACAGAACGTTCTCTTCGCCCTTATAGGCGGCGGTCATGTACCCCCCGGAAGCGGCGTAGGCCATGGACCTGGCCTCGCGCACCTCCTGGAAGATCACGGCGCTCATGCCTCCGCCCATGTAGTCGGCGTAGAAGCCGTAGTCCACGGCCGAAGCCGGGTCGTACTTCTCGTCCGCCGCGAACAGGCCTATCTGTGACTGCACCATGTCCCTGTGAGTGAAGAAGGCTTCGTCAGCGGCAGGCCTGCGGTAGACCAGGGGCCTGCGGGCCGGGGGTTCGGAATATTTCCTGTCCGAGGACGTCAGCAGTCGCAGGACCTCCTCCCCGGAGCGCGAGCCGACATAGCCGACCCGGCGCTTGAAGCTGAAATACGTCCGCAGCAGGTCCTTAAGCGCGGACTCGTCCAGGCCCTTCAGCTCTTCGTCCGAGAGCTCCTGAAGGACCCTGCTCTCCTTTCCGCGCTGGGCCCACTCTCCGAGCGCGTAGGACACATAGGACGGATTTACCTTGTTGTCCTTGTGCGCGCCGATCTGGACCTTTATCATATCCTTAAGGGTGTCCGGGGCCGTTCTGGGACTGCCGAAGCGCAGCTCCATCAGGCGCAGGGATTCCTCCAGGTTCCGCTCAAGTCCGGAAAGACGGACCATGGAGGTCCGCTCTCCGCAGTAGACGTTCATGGAGGCGCCGAGGGAGTAAAGCCTCTTCTTGAAGTCCTCGGCGGTCATATCGCCCGCGCCGGACAGCTCCAGCAGGTCGAGCGCGGCGCACAGGGTCCTCTCGTGTCCGCTGCCGCGGTCGAAATAAAAGTCCAGGGCGAAAAGGTCGTTGAACGGGTTCCTGACCGCCACCAGGCGGCCGAACGGGGCCTCCAGCGCGGCGTAGTCCCGCTGCGGCTCGAGCCAGCGCGGCTCTATGGGCCGGGCCGGCGCCTCGACCAGCTTCTTGAAGAACCGGGACTCGCGGCCGCGCGCGATGTCTATCTTGGTGAAGCCCGGTTTCTGGATGAGCGGCAGTTCCGGCTTGCCGCGCCGGCGATAGGCCGCGACCCGCCCGTCCCCGAGGTATTTCTCCGCGACGCGCAGCACGTCGGCGCGGGTCACCTTCTTAATGCGTTCCAGGCGGCCGGCGGTGCGTGGCCACTCCTGGAAGCTCAGGAAGGACATGGCCATCTCGGCCACGCGCGCGTCATTGGACTCCAGCTTCATCTTTTGCTCGATCTCGTAGTTGGTGACGATAGCCTTAAGGTCCTCGTCCGTGAAGGCGCCGGACTTCAGAGAGGCGACGGTCCCCAGCAGCAGCGCCTCGGCCTCCTCCAGCGTCTGGCTGTCCTTGGGCACGGCCCAGAGCTCCCAGGAGCCGCCTTCGTTCATAAGGTTCATCGACGAACCGGCCTGCTTCACTTTCTGCGCCTGATTGAGGGCCAGGTCCACAATGCCGGCCCCGGAATTGGACATCACCATGCCCATCACCTCGAGCGCGTCCGCGTCGGGGTCGGAAGAGGAGGGCATAGGCCAGGCCAGGCTCACCTGTTCCTCCGACTCGTACTTAACTTCCACGCGTTCCGGGGCGCGGTGCGCGGGCGGAACCGCGGCCTGCGGCGGCGTCACCGGCTTCGGGTTCCAGGCGCCGAAGCGCTTCTCTATGACCTTCAGCGCCTCTTTCCTGTCGAAATCGCCTGCCAGGGCGATGGCCATATTATTCGGGATATAGTTCACGCTCACGAAATCGTACAGCTTGGCCAGGGACGGGTTCTTCAGGTGCTCCACGGAACCGAGCGTCGTGCGGCCGTAGGGATGGTCCCCGAAAAGCGCCTTATCCAGCGCCTCGTTCAGGATGCGCCAGGCGTTGTCCATGGAGCGGTTCTTCTCCTCATAGACCGTCTCGATCTCGCTCTGGAACAGCCTGAAGACCGGCCGGGCGAAACGGTCAGACTCCAGCTCGGCCCAGGTCCCGATCCGGTTCTTAGGGAAATCCGCTATATACACCGTCATATCGTTGGAGGTGAAGGCGTTTATGTTCCGGAAGCCGAGGGATTTATATACCCGGTCGTACTCGTTCGGCACGGCGAAGCGGGCGGCCTTGACGTTCTCCTCGTCTATACGGCGGTAGATGGCCTCGCGCGCCGCGGTGTCTGTCGAGACGAAGTGTTCCTCGTAAAGACGGCGTATGGCGTCCAGGTGCGGTTTTTCCGCGGAATAGTCCAGGGTGCCGAGCTTTTCGCTGCCTTTGAAGAACATGTGCTCCAGGTAATGGGCCATTCCGGTGCTGTCCGAGGGGTCATGCCGGCTGCCGGCGCGGACCGCGATCCAGGCGGAGATGCGCGGCGTTTCCTTGTTGGGGCTCAGGTACACGGTAAGGCCGTTCTTCAGGCGGTGGACGGTGACCCGCAGGTCGTCGCCCGGCGCAGGCTCGGTTACGGGGGCCGGCAGTCTGGAAGCGGCGAGCCAGGCCGGCTGAGCGGCGCTCAGGACCGAAGCCCGGCATACCAGGAAAGCCGCCAGCAGTATCTTTAAGAGCATATGGTCCTCCTGAAACGGAACGGCATAAGATAAGCAGATTGTATAAAACTCCGGCGGAGATAGGAACACGGAGCCGCGGGCGTGTGCGGAACTGCGGCGGTCAGACGAGCCCGCTCAGCTCGGCCAGCAGCCTGTCGATCTGGGCGTCGGTATGCGACGAGAAGACGGAGGCGCGCAGCACCCCGCAGTCCGGAGTGCCGGAGTACTTCATATAGGCGACCGCGATCCCGCGGTCCAGCAGCGCGGCCTGGACTTTCTTCATCTCATCGGCCCCGGAAAGGGTCCAGGCGACGATGGGAACGGGAGAGTCGCCGGTATCGAAACCCAGCTTCTTCATCCCTTTCCTCAGACGGGCCACGTTATGGCGCAGCTTGCGCCGCCATTCGGGATGGCTCCGCACCAGTTCCAGGCCCTTCGCGGAAGCGGCGGCCACAGGGACGGGAACGCAGTTCGTTCCGCCGTAGGCCCCGACGGTCCGCCTTATACGCGAGATAAGCTCCGGCGTGCCTGGGACGAACCCTCCGTAGCCGCCGAAAGCCTTGCTGAGCGTGCCGCTCATTATCACCCCGCCGCCCGGCTCCAGCCCCGAGTGCTCGCAGGTGCCGCGGCCGTTCTCCCCGAGCACTCCGACCCCGTGCGCGTCGTCCAGGCACAGCGCGCCGTCGTACGGCTCTAGTTCCCTGGCCAGTTCCCTAACTGGCGCTATGGCGCCGAAGGCGGGAAAAACCCCGTCGGTAACGACCAGCGGCCGCTGTCCGGGTTTGAGCTCCGCCCTGAGCCTGGCCCTCAGATCGGAAGGGTCCATGTGCCGGTAGAATAAGAGCGGTTTCCTAGCGGAGAACGCCCCGTCCAGCACGCTGAAATGGGAGTTCTCATCTACGAAAACGGCGTCGAAGCGGCCGGCCATGCCCTGGGCCATGAACAGGGCGCTCAGATAACCGCTGGCGAAGTAGACCGAATCCCCGGCGCCGAAATATTCCGCGATGCGCTTCTCCAGGTCCGAGAGCACGGGATTGTTCCCGAAGCCGGTACGGGAGGCGGCGCTGTGCATGCCGTACTTCCTCCAGGCTTTCACGCCCGCCCGGACCATGTCCTGATGGGCTTGAAGGCCGAAATATCCCGTGCCGCCGAAATACAGGTATCTGCGCCCGTTGATCAGGGTCTCGGGGCCGGGAGGGCCGGTCATGACGAAAGGCGCGGAACGACCGCCGGAAAGGTCGCCGGGGCCGGCGGGACCCAGGCCCAGCTCCTCGGAGAAGCCGCGGGGCACGCAGGAGGCGAAAAACCGGCCCAGGGCCGATCCGCGCAGGAAAGTCCTTTTTATCCTCATCTCAGCAGACTGTTCGAAAAGCGCCCGGGACCGGGCTCACAGATCCCTTTCCAGGACGGCAGGCCGTCCGCCGCCGGAACCGGACGGAGCTTCGGCCAGGGTCACCGTCTGCAGCTCGGCCGTCATCCTGTAGGCCCGGGAGACCGACCTGAGTATCCGCCTTACCGCGCCTTTCAGAGGATGCGCGGAAGGCAGGCTCTCGTAGATGAGAGCCGAGT
>JAKLEK010000125.1 GCA_022703115.1 Elusimicrobiota bacterium | reverse complement strand
CTACCTTCAACCTGGCGCACAACCTCGGCCAGATGCTCTACTTCCGTCCGCGCAATAAGTTCGAAGAACTGGACAACTGCTGGCTGGTCGGCGGCGGGACGCATCCGGGGTCCGGTCTGCCCACCATATACGAATCCGGAAGGATAACCGCCAACATGATCTCGCGCCGACACGGGGTCCGTTTCGTCACCAGGAACCTGCAGGTAAGCTGAACCATGAACGTCTTACAGTTCCTCGACCTCCTGCGCATGCTCTACGGGAGCGGCAAAGTGGACGTGGACAGGATACAGAGCTACGGGCTGCTGGCCGTGAAGATAGGCCAGGTGCACGCCCTGCGCCTGGATTTCCTGTCCCCGGAAAAATGCCGGGAGCTGTCTAAACTCTACCGTCGGACCGTCCCGGTGCCTCCTGAGGACGTGCTGAACAGGATAGACCGCGGCAGGTTCTCCTGGATCGACCCGGAGCCGCTGGCTTCCGCTTCGGTGGGCCAGGTGCATCTGGCCAGGCTGAAGGAGGACCCGGAGAAGCGGGTCGCGGTCAAGATAGTCAAAAGGGATTTTAAGCGTGCTTTCGAGCGGGAGGTCCGCACGGTTAAGCTGTTCTTCAGGATAGCGATATTCTTCTACAGGAAACTGGGCAAGGTCTTCGACCCCGTCGGAGTGATCGAGCACATAGAGGAATACACCCTGCGCGAGCTGGACCTCGAAAGGGAGGCCGAGGGCCAGGAGGTCCTGAAGCGGCTCTACGAGGAGAACCGGACCAGGTACGCGATGCCGGAACTGCGATTTCCGAAAATATACCGGGAGCTGTCTTCGCCGGACCTTATGGTTTCGGAATACATAGAGGGCCGGACGCTGGACCAGCTGCTGGACGAGGGCGCTCTGGATTACGCCCTGCTCCTCAGGCTCTTCCGCATACAGGGCACCTTCCTCTTCAAGCTCTCCGCTTATCACGGCGACATCCACCCCGGTAACATCATGCTGAGCGGCGGCGCGCTGTACTACGTGGATACCGGCGCGATCGGCCATGCCGGGGAGAAGTTCCAGAAAGGCCTGCTGCGGATGTTCTACCATCTGTGCCGCCACGAATATGCCGCGGCGGCGGACGCGCTACACGGGATGTCGGAGCGCAGGGTAGCCGGCCCGGCTTACGCGGCCTTCCTGGAAGCGTTCGCGGCCCTGTACCGGGATTTCCGCGGGAAGAGCGTGGGGGAACTCAGCCTCACCAGGCAGATGATGGACACTATCAAGCTCGCGGTGAACTCCGGCATGGAATTCGGCAAGGAGATGTTCCCGGTCATCAAGAACTTCATGTACATGGACGGGATGGTGCTGCGCTGCCGGCCGGACGCGGTGCTGCTGGACGATATGAAGGCCGCGGTGGACGAGTTCGCCTCGTATGCGTGAGCGGGGGGAGGAGCGCATGCCGGTAGCCGGACCTCCGGACCTTCAGGAGAAAATAGCCCAGTTCGACAGGGCGATTTTCCTGTACGAGAACGTCGCCGCGTATAAACTGTTCGGGTACGCGGTCGCGACCGCCAACGTACTGCTGCAGGCGGCCCTGCTGGCGCGCGCCTGGAGCCTGCCGACCGGGCCTGCCGCTCACCTGGCGGCTATCCTTACCGCATATCTCGCGGCCGACCTGGTGAACGGACTGGTTCACATGTACATGGACAATAACGACGACTACGTCTCTCCCGCGGGACCGCTGATAGCCGGCTTCCATCTTCATCACAAACTGCCGCGCTACACCGACAGGCCTCTGCCCGAGGTCTACTTCTTGGAGTCCGGCTCCAAGGTATGGCTGGCGCCGTGCCTGGCGGCCGGGCTTTTCTTCTCGCTGCGGCCGGAAGCGAATCCTTTCGCCGTTTACGCGCTGGCCTACTTCGGGGTACTGTCTTCGGTGGCCGAGGTTTCGCATTATCTCGCCCATAATTCCCTTTCCCCTGCGGCCGCGGCGCTGGCCCGGGCCGGGCTGCTCCTGTCGAAGCGCCGGCACGGCCGGCATCATACCGAAGACAACGTCTCGTATACTTTTCTCAACGGATTCACCGACCCGGTGGTGGACCTCATAGCCCGGAAGCTCTACTCCGGCTACAAGAACGGCACGGACCTGCATTACGTCAACTACAAGGCCGCGGGGAGGCGCTGAAAAGAACATATGCGGCTGAACCTTATCGACTGGACCGTTATCGCGGCGTACTTCGCCTTCAACCTGCTGATCGGCCTCTATTACCGCGGCAGGGCCACCAGGTCCACCGAGGAATACTTCGTCGGCGGCCGGAACGTTTCCTGGTGGCTGGCGGGGACCAGCATGGTGGCCACCACCTTCGCCGCGGATACGCCCCTGGCCGTGACCGGCCTGGTGGCGATGTACGGCATAGCCGGCAACTGGCTCTGGTGGAATATGCTCATGAGCAGCATGCTCACGGTCTTCTTTTTCGCCAGGCTGTGGCGGCGGTCCGGGGTGGTCACCGACGTGGAGTTCGCCGAGCTGCGCTACGGCGGCGCTCCGGCCGCTTTCCTGCGCGGCTTCCGGGCGCTGTACCTGGGGATACCGATCAACTGCATAATACTCGGCTGGGTGAACCTGGCCATGGTGAAGATACTGATGATGATCTTCCCGTTCTCGGATCTCGCCGTTTTCGGCACGGTCCTGAGCCCTAAAGTGCAGGCCTTGTCCGTTGTGCTGGCGATGATGCTCCTGACGGCGGCCATTTCCACGCTGTCCGGGCTGTGGGGGGTGCTGGTGACGGACCTGTTCCAGTTCGTCCTTAAGATGGGAATGGTGCTTCTGCTGGCCTGGTTCGCCGTACGGGCCTGCGGCGGAATGGAGAGGATGACGGCTTCTCTCGAGGCTCTCTCCGCGGCCAAAGGGCACGGCTCGTTCCTGGCCTTCACCCCTGATGTCGGTTCCGCGTGGATGCCGGTAGTCTCCTTCCTGACGTTCGTCTTCGTGATCTGGTGGGCGACGTGGTATCCCGGCGCGGAGCCCGGCGGGGGCGGTTATATAGCCCAGCGCATGTTCTGCGCGAAGGACGAGAAGCACTCCCTGCTGGCCACGCTGTGGTTCACCGTTGCCCACTACGCGGTCAGGCCCTGGCCGTGGATACTGACGGCTCTGGCCTCGCTGGTCCTCTATCCGGAACTGGCCGACAAGGAATCCGGGTTCATCAGGACCATAGTGGACCCGGCGGTGTTCCCGGCCGGCCTGCGCGGAGTGATGATAGCCGCTTTCGCCGCGGCCTATATGTCCACCATCTCCACCCAGCTCAACTGGGGCGCCTCCTACATCGTGAACGATTTCTACCGCCGCTTCCTGGCGAAGGACAAGGAGGAAAGGCACTACGTGCGCGCGGCCCAGTACGCGACCCTGTTCCTCATGCTCTTCTCCTGCGTCGTGACGTATTACCAGAGCTCCGTTTCCGGAGCCTGGAAGTTCCTGCTCGCCGTCGGAGCCGGCACCGGCAGCGTGTTCATCCTAAGGTGGTTCTGGTGGAGGATAAACGCCTGGAGCGAGATCTCCGCCATGACAGCCTCCTTTCTTTTCTCCATGCTGGCGATGTTCGCGCTGAAGCTGGACCAGGATGATCCCAGCCAGTTCGCTTATTCCGTGCTCCTGACGGTGGCGGCGTCCACCGCGGTCTGGCTGGCGGTGACCTTCCTCACGGCGCCGGAGGAGCGCGGCAGGCTTCTGGCCTTCTACCGGAAGGTGAGGCCCTCGGCGGCCTTATGGGGGCCGGTGGCGCGCGAAGCCTCCGAAGTGGTCCCGTCCGGCGGCGGCAGGGACGACTTCTTCAACTTCGCGGCCGGCTGCGTGCTGGTCTATGCCGCGCTTTTCGGGACCGGGAACCTGCTTTTCGGCCGATACTTGTCCGGCGCGGCCCTGCTCTGCGCGGCCGCCGGGGCCGGTGTTTTCATCTTCCGGAACCTGTCCCGCCGCGGCTGGAAGGTCGCGGAGTAGCGGTCCGAGTCCGTTCTGCGGCCACTTCCGTGAAATTAAGTATTGCCTCCGCGTATTTGCTTAAAGTATCCTTTCTGTGGCGCATATCCGATTAAGCTGAATTCCCCGGTTCCATTCGATTTCATTGAGGGAACGAAGGGATAAGGTTATATCGCGTAGCTTTTCAGATTAAAAGCACCATGAACGAACTTACCGTACTGACTACGTTCACCGGCGGCCTGACAGCCGCGCTGTTATTGGGGTTCCTGGCTAACAGGCTCAGGCTCTCTCCTATCGTCGGCTATCTGCTGGCCGGAATAGTAGTCGGTCCTTTTACCCCCGGATTCGTGGCCAACAAGGTCGTCGCCGAGCAGTTCGCCGAGATAGGCGTGATTTTGCTGCTTTTCGGCATAGGCCTGAAGTTCCAGTTGAAAGAACTGGCCGCGGTCTGGCGTATCGCCGTCCCGGGCGCGATCTTCCAGAGTTCTTTTTCCACGGTCGCCCTGGCGGCGCTGCTGCGTCTTCTCGGCTGGGACTGGAGTTCCGGCATAGTGCTGGGCCTGGCCATTTCCGTGGCCAGTACGGTAGTGATGGCGCGCGTGCTTTCCGACCAGCATGACCTGCATACCCCGATAGGGCATAAAGTAATAGGCTGGACGGTGGTCGAAGACCTGATAACCGTGGTCATACTGCTGCTGCTGCCCATGATATTCGGCCGGTCGGGGGGCGGAGACGCTCTGGCGGCTTTGGGATTGGCCGGACTTAAGATCGCCGGCCTGGTGGGCGTGGTCCTGGTCCTGGGGCGCTGGGTGATACCGTGGGCGCTGGAAAAAGTCGCAGCCACGCGCTCGCAGGAATTGTTCACCCTCTCCATCCTGGCGCTGGCCATGGGCATCGCCGTAGCGGCGTCCGGGATCTTCGGCGTTTCGATGGCTTTGGGCGCTTTTCTGGCGGGGTTGGCCGTGGGGCGCTCCGAGTTCGCGGCCCG
>JAKLEK010000124.1 GCA_022703115.1 Elusimicrobiota bacterium | reverse complement strand
GAGCAAGAAGAAACCGGCAGCGGCGCTGCCCAGCATTCCGAAAGAACTCATTGACCAGATGGTCAGCGGCCCGATGGACGCGGAAGCGGTGAATGCCGCCTCGATGGCGTTCAAGAAAGCGCTGATCGAACGCATCCTGGGCGCCGAACTCGTTCTAACCGAAGGCGCGAAAGGCATGAAAGGCGCCGTGGAGAAGGCGGCCGAACTGCAGGCAGCCGCTCCCGGCAGCATCATGGCCGGACAGTTCACCAACCCGGCCAATCCGGAAATACACCGCCGTACCACCGCCGAAGAGATCTGGGCCGATTCCGGCGGCGAAGTGGATTACTTCGTGGCCGGCGTAGGTACCGGCGGGACCATAACCGGCGTCGGCGAGGTCCTTAAAGCGCGCAGGCCCGGTGTGAAGGTGATAGCGGTCGAACCCTCCGCCTCGCCGGTGCTCTCCGGCGGCAAGCCGGGCCCGCACAAGATACAGGGCATAGGCGCCGGGTTCGTGCCCCAGGTCCTGAACCGCTCCGTTATCGACGAAGTGATCCAGATCTCGAACGAAGACGCCGGGGAGACGGCGCGCCGGCTGGCCCGCGAAGAAGGCGTTTTCGCCGGCATCTCCGGCGGCGCCGCGATGCACGCGGCCCTCTCCGTGGCCGCGCGCCCGGAAGCGGCCGGAAAGACCGTCATCACGGTTCTGCCGGACACCGGCGAGCGCTATCTGTCCACCTGGCTGTTCGAACAGTTCAGACAATAGCGTCCCCCCGAACGGTTTTTCTAATATGGGAAATGAAGGCTCTTCCGAAGCAATGAGCGACCCGGGCCGCCGGTTCGACCGCCTGGCCCGTCTCGTCGGGGCGGAAGGCCTGGACAGGCTGAAACGCGCCCACGTGATGATCATAGGCCTGGGCGGGGTCGGGTCCTGGGCCGCCGAAGCCGTGGCCCGTTCGGCGGTCGGCCGCCTTACCCTGGTGGATTTCGACACCGTCTGCATACGGAATTTCAACCGGCAGCTGCAGGCCGTGGAGGGCAGCGTAGGAAAACCCAAGGCGGACCTGCTCGCCGCGCGGCTGCGCTCCATAAACCCGGAAGCCGAAATAGAGGGAGTGGCGGACCGGTTCAGCCCTGAAACCTGCGAGGGGCTGATGGCCCGGAGTCCGGATTTCATAATAGACGCCATAGACCACGTAACCTCGAAGTGCTACCTTATAGATTATTGCCGCAGGACCTCCCGTAAGATGGTGGTCTCCACCGGTTCCGGCGGCCGCCTCGACCCCACCCAGGTGCGCGTAGTGGACCTCGGACTCACCGAAAGGGACCCGCTGGCGCGCGCGGTCCGCGGCATACTGCGGGAAAAGTACGGGTTTCCGGCCCGGGGCGCTTTCGGCATACCGTCGGTCTGCACTTTTGAACCTCACCGGCCGCCCTTCTCCCCGACGCTGCCGGATTTTCCTTTGGAAAATCGGCACAGTGTCCAAAAACACACGACAGGTCAGCCCAGTCCACTCCCGACCTCAGATTTCCCGCCCGATCCTACGGATTGCAAGGCCGGCTGCCTCTGTCCGCAGGGCGAGAACGATTTCAACAGCTGCACCAGAAAGAGCGTGGTCCTCGGAACGGCCGCTTTCGTGACGGGAGCCTTCGGCCTGGCCTGCGCCTCGGCGGCGGTGAAGAGCCTTCTCGAGGGGCGGTGAAGGGCCGGGACCGCGCCGGGAGTAAATTGGTATCATAGACAGGCCGGACCCGCCGCGCGGCGGGCCGGCGAAACTCAGCCTGAACGCGCATACGCGGAAAGGCGCGCGGAGGACAGGGATAGATGAAAGACCTTAACTGGAAAGTGGTCCTGCTCGGGGCTCTGGTGTGCGCCGTGGCTTCGGCGGCCACTCCCTACGTGACGCTGAAACTGGGACAGAGCGTGGACCTGACCATGGGCGGGATGTTCCTCGCCGCGTACGTGTTCGGCCGGCGCATGCAGGGCCAGGAGCTGGCCATACAGCTCAACATCATCCAGACCATGATAAGCCTGGTCTCCAGTATAGCGTTCATGGTCGTCATCCTGGCGGCCTTCTACTACATACAGAACGTTTTTGGGAGGAACATCGGTTTCAACATAAGCACCTGGCAGATGTTCCTGTGGCTGCTCGTTTCCGCGAACCTCGGCGTCTTCATGGGTATCTTTCCCAGAAGTTCCATCCTCAAGGACAGGTCGCTTCCCTGGCCGACCAGCAGGGCGGCGCTCAGCGTCGCCCAGACGCTGACCGACCCCAAGGCCACGGCCGTCACCAAGGCCAAGAGGAACGTGCTGCTGCTCAGCACCGGTTCGGCCGGATTCCTTACTTTCCTGCGTGACGCCTTCGGCGTGCTGCCGCCCATAGTGGGCAATCCGGGGCTGAACATAGCCCTCGGCCTGGAATTCGCCGCCTTCGGAATAGGCATGCTGGTCCCGCTTTCGGTGGGGCTTTCCGGCCTGCTGGGCACCTGGATAGTCAGCGCTTTCGGGGATACGGCCGCCAAGTACGCGGCCCTTTCCGGAGTGCCCGCCGGGAGCCTGGACGCCTGTTATAACGTCCTCAGCGGGGTGTCCGCCCTGGACGGAGCGGAGAAGGTGAAAGCGATGGAATTCCTCAATGCTAGCTGCGGCAAGGCGGCCGATTTCGCGTCGTCCACCTCCCATTTCAAGTACGTGGTACAGTGGATGATGTGGCCGGCCACGGCCATGATGATAGCCGCCGCGCTCACCAGCGTGGCTATCCCCATCGTGTGCCATTTCATGGACCGCCGGCGTAAAGCTCCGGCCGAGGAGCCGGTGCGCTCCCTGGCCGACGAGACCATCCCTCTATGGTGGACGGTGACCGGCATAGCCGTCAGCGTCGCGCTCCTGGCCTGGATGACCAGTTCCTGGTTCTCCATGCCCTGGACCGAGGTGCTGCTGGCCGTCGCGATACAGCCCGTGCTGGTAATAGCCGGGTTGAGGGTGCTGGGTATCACGGGGTCCGGGCCCGTCTCGCTTATGGCGAACGCCACCCAGTTCCTGTTCGGCCTCATCTGGCCGGCCCAGATCCGTTCCAACCTTACCGCCGCCTATATCAGCGCCAGTCCGCAGGCGGCCTCGGAGAACGTGGTGCCTTCGTTCTGGGTGGCGCAGCGGCTGGGGGGGCGCTTCAAAACGCTTATCCTCGCCCAGCTCATCGTCATCCCTATAGGCGCCATACTTACCCCGATAATGTTCCGTATGCTGGAACGCACCTACGGCATAGGTCTGGACCCAGGACAGCTGGCCGCCCCGACGGGGCTGAAGATAGCCACGCTGGCGATAGTGATGGAGAAGGGTTTGTCCTATCTGCCTTACGGCGCTCTCCAGGCGTCGGTGGCGGCCATAGTCATCGGGATCCTCTTCGAGCTGCTGCTGGCGTTCAAGAAGTGCGACGACAAGGGCAACAAGACGAGCCGCTTCTGGATCGTTCCCATTCCGGCGGCGCTCGGTTTCGCGCTCATCCTTCCGGCCTCTTTGAATATCGGCATAGCCATAGGCAGCGTGATATCTTACGTGTGGAGCCGGTTCGCTCCGGACGAGGACGGTTCGTTCTGGCGTTACGGCACGCCGCTGGCTTCCGGCATGGTGGCCGGCGAGGCCATCGTCGGTTCCATCCTGCTCCCGGCGCTGGCGACGCTCCTGGAATTCGTCAGGCGCTGACCTCATGAACAAGAACTCCGAAAGACAGCTCACCGTCCGGGCGGTAATAACAGGCATGCTGCTTGGCGGCTTCATGAGCCTGTCCAATCTTTACGTGGCGCTCAAGACCGGCTGGAGCATAGGCGTTTCGCTCACGGCCGGGATACTCGCGTACGCCATTTTCACGGCCCTGTACCGTATCGGACTCTGCGGCCGCTTCGGCATGCTGGAGAACAATGCGGCTAAGTCGGTGGCCAGCGCCGCGGGCTATATGACCGGAGGGGGAACGGTAGCCGCCATACCGGCCCTTATGATGATAACCGGCCAGGCGATGGGCGGCTGGCAGATGTTCTTCTGGATCTCCTCCATTGCGCTGCTGGGCGTGGTGATGGCCATACCCATGAAGCAGCAGATGATAAACGTGGAGGGGCTGCGTTTTCCGACCGGCGTAGCGACCGCGGAGACGCTGCAGGCCCTCTACTGCGATTCCGGCGCCGGGTCCGGAAAGGCGCGTCTGCTGGGCTGGGGCGGCATGGTCGGCGCCGTGGTGGCGTGCTTCCGCGACCTGAAGGCCGCCTGGATGCCCTGGAACCTGCCGGAAAAGCTGCCTATACCTTTCCTTACGCTGAAGGGCAGGCCGCTGGCGGACTTCACTCTTTCCTTCGAAGGCAGTCTCATCATGCTGGGGGCCGGGGCGATCATGGGGTTCCGCGCCGCCTGGAGCATGCTGCTGGGCGCGGTGATAAACTACGGGCTGCTGGCCCCGATCCTTTACGAGCGCGGGATAATAGACCCGCGGCTGGGCTATAAGCATATCGTGGCGTGGAGCGTCTGGTTCGGTTCCGCGATGATCCTCACCAGCGGCCTGCTGGCGTTCTCGTTCCAGTGGCGCACGGTGCTGCGCGCCGTGAAAAGCGTCGGTTCCGCTTTCGGCGCGGCGAGGCCGGACGGGGAGGAGGGCCGGGAGGTCCCGATGTTGTGGTTCTTCATCGGCATCGCGGCGCTCTCCCCGGTGGTCATTTTCCTGGAATGGTTCCTGTTCGGGATAAAGGTCTGGATGGGCGCTATTTCCGTGGCGCTGGGGTTCTTCATAGCCATAGTCGCCTGCCGGGCCACAGGGGAGACCGACACCACTCCCACCGGGGCGCTGGGCAAGATAACCCAGATAACTTTCGGCGCGCTGGACCCGTCCAATACCACCACGAACCTGATGACCGCCAACGTGACCGGCGGGGTAGGCCTGCATTCGGCCGACCTGCTCACGGACCTGAAGTGCGGCT
>JAKLEK010000123.1 GCA_022703115.1 Elusimicrobiota bacterium | reverse complement strand
TTTTTCGCGCGCGGCAGGTAATCAATGTGCTTCGCCCCGTACATCTTGCCGGCTATGGCCTCGATCTTTTTCTCGACTGGCCAGTCCCATTCGTATATGGGCCTGAACCTTTCCGCGCAGGCGTCGGCGGTGCGGCTGACCAGCTCGGCCAGTTCCTCCGCGCCGGCTCCGCCTTTCCCCCAGACATCCGCGGCGGCGCAGGCCACGCCCAGCTCCCGGCATTTTTCCTTTATAGCCTTTATCTCTTCGGGCGTGTCGGTGCTGAAAAGATTTATGGCTACGACCGGCGTGAGGCCGAACTGCCGGATGTTCTCGAGGTGCTTTTCCAGATTGCCCATCCCCGCCTTCAGCCGCGGCAGGTCCGGCTCGGACAGCGACTTCAGCCCGGCGCCGCCGTGGTATTTAAGTGCCCTTACAGTGGCCACCAGCACCACCGCTTTCGGCGACAGGCCCGCGTAGCGGCATTTTATGTCCAGGAATTTCTCCGCTCCCAGCTCGAAAGCGAAGCCCGCTTCCGTGACCACGGTGCCGGTCAGGCTCAGGGCGGTGCGCGTGGCTATAACGGAGTTCGCGCCATGCGCGATGTTCGCGAAAGGCCCTCCGTGTATTATGGCCGGAGTCCCCTCGCTGGTCTGGACCAGGTTCGGCATCAGCGCGTCCTTAAGCAGCGCGGCCATGGCCCCGTTGGCCTTCAGGTCGCGCGCGTAGACCGGCTTCTTGGCGTAGGTATGGCCTATGAAGATATTGCCCAGCTTCTCTTTAAGATGGGCGAGATCGTCGGAAAGGCACAGTATGGCCATTATTTCGGAGGCGGCGGTAATATCGAAGCCTGTCTCGCGCGGCACCCCGGACATGGTCCCGCCGAGCCCGACTATGGTCTTTCTCAGCGAACGGTCGTTCATGTCCATGACCCTTC
This sequence comes from Elusimicrobiota bacterium, assembly GCA_022703115.1. Taxonomy (GTDB): domain Bacteria; phylum Elusimicrobiota; class Elusimicrobia; order Elusimicrobiales; family UBA9959; genus YA12-FULL-51-18. Next base: position 4,056 of record JAKLEK010000123.1, on the reverse strand, counting down.
GCCAGGTGACCGTGCGCGGGTCGATGCCGAGGTTGCGTTCCTTGTTCTGGATATTGTTGTCGATCAGCGCGGCCAGCAGATTATGGGCCTTCTCTATGGCGCTGAAATCCCCGGTAAAGTGGAGGTTTATGTCCTCCATGGGAAGGACCTGCGAATATCCTCCGCCCGTGGCCCCGCCTTTTATGCCGAACACCGGGCCGAGGGAAGGTTCGCGAAGCACCACCGTCGTTTTCCTGCCTATCCTGTTCAACCCCAGGGTCAATCCGATGGAAACGGTCGTTTTCCCCTCGCCGGCGGGCGTCGGAGATATGGCGGAGACCAGTATAAGGGAGCCCTGTTCCGCTTTCCGGCGGTCGATGAGCTTGTGCGGCAGTTTCGCTTTGTATCTGCCGTAGCGGATCAGGTCGTCCTCGGGTACGGACAATTGCGCCGCTATATCGCGGATATCCCTGAGCTTTATGGAATGCGCTATCTCGATGTCGTTCATGGCGGCGGTCCTCCCCGTGAAGCGGGCGCGCGGGCGGTTATCAGGCGTCCTTCCTGAGTCCGAACTGCCGGCCGGAAGCCAGCTTCCGTATTTCGTCCGCGAAGGAAGGATTCTCTCTTAACACGGACTGGAAACGGTCGGAAAGCAGCGTGAAGAGCCTGCATCTTTCCAGGCAGGTCACGGTAGCGGTGCGGGGCTTCCGGTTCAGCAGGGCCATCTCCCCGAAAAAATCCCCTTTGCCCAGCCCGGCCACGGTCCTGGAAAAGAAGAAGGCTTCCCGCACGCTGACGCGCAGCGTGCCTGAGAGCACCGCGTAAAAAGCGTCCCCGGCCTCGCCCTGGCGGAAGACCTTTTCGCCGGGTCCGAACTCGTACAGCTCGACGTAGGAAAGTATTTTTTCCATCACGCCGGTGTTCAGCGTGGAAGCGAACAGGTCGATGTCTTTGGTCATCCTGACGAATTCGATCTGTTCGGCGCCTGAGATGGACAGTCGTTCCATGGTTTCAGCCCCCTCTTCCCGTTTCGCAGTCCATGATATCAAAAATCGGCCTGCGCCGGTACGGCCGTCAGCGCCCGCGCTTCTCTCCTCCCGCGCAGGAAAAGTCCGGAGAGCAGGAGCCCTTTGGCGAGAGTGGAAGCGCTGACGGCCCACCAGATCCCCTGCGTTCCCAGGCCGGCGGCCGAAGACAGGAACCAGGCCAGCGGCAGACGCGCCACGGTCAGCGGTACGCAGATCAGCATGTAAGGCCGGGTCCGGCCCAGGCCGTTGAAGACCCCCACGAAAAGCAGCTCCCAGCCGAGGAAGATCTCGAAATATCCCACTATTCTCAGATAATGCGCGGCATGCTCGAGTACGGCCTGGTCCTGCGTGAACGGCCGCGCCAGCAGATGCGGGAAGAAGACGAAGGCCAGGGCGGCCGGCGCCAGCAGGACCGTTATTAGAAGGTGCCCTCGCGAGGCTATCTCGCGCACGCGCCGGAGATCTCCGGCGCCGTAAGCCTGCCCTACGAGAGAGGCCATCGCGGTGGAGAATCCCATAGACAGGAAATAGGGCACTCCCTCCAGGCGGAAACAGACGCTCAGAGCGGCCAGCGGGGCTTCTCCGAAGCGGGTTATGATGGCGGTCAGGGCCGGATAGACCAGCGACCAGACCATGTTCACCGCGGCCGCGGGCAGTCCTATGGAGAGTATCCGCGGGGCGTGGACGAAGGGCGGGCGCCGAAGGATCTCTTTCGGCGCCGGCAGATAACCGCGTCTCAGAATGATGAAAGTCTGTACGGCGAGCGCCGAAGCCGTGGCCGTTACGGAGGCGGCCGCCGCGCCGGCGACGCCGAGAGGCTTCCCGGTGCCCCAGCCCAGTATGAGGACAGGGTCCAGCAGCATGTTAAGCGCGACCGAAGAGGACATGATGAGGACGTTTGTCCTGGTCTCACGGTGGGCGTTGAACACGCTTCCCGCCAGGTTGCAGAGGTAATAGAGCGGCAGCGCCATGACGAAAATGCCGAGGTAGCGGCCCGCCGCGAGAGCCGTTTGCGGTTTAAGGCCCATCAGACGGAATATCCAACCGGCGGAAGGAAGCAGTACCGCCATTATGAGCAGACTCGCCCCGGCGCCCAGCCAGACCGCTTCCACGGCCGTCCGCCTGGCTTCTTCCGGCTTCCCGGCCCCGGAAAACTGCGCTACCAGGGTGCCGCAGCCTACGTTGGTGGAGTTCATCGCGGCGAAGATGGCCCATTGTATGAAGGCGGCCGCGGCCACCCCCGCCACCGCAGATGTGCCCAGCGCTCCTACCCAGAAGATGTTCACCAGGTCGAACATTACGAAGGCGAGAAAACCCAGGAAAGCGGGAATGGCTATCCGGTAAATGTCGCGGTCAACGGGGTTGCGCATGGATATCATAGGCGAAGGAGCGCCGGCCGTCTTAAAGGCGCGGGGGGCGGTGCCGGACGGGATCGTGCCGGAGGTCAGCTTTTCCCGCGCGGGCGCGTCACTCTATCACCGCGGTTTTCGCTTCGGAACTGGAATCATGCTGTGAACTGACTTCCCGGAAGGTGATGGATGAGATTTCCCTTATGAGCCTGGCCAGGTTCGAGTAATCCTTCCCGATGCCCTTGGTCATGACGGAGAGCAGATACGGGTTGCCCGTGTAATAAACTATGGCCACGTCGTGCAGCTGCTTCTTGTCGCCTTCCAGGGACCGAGCCCCGAATTTATGCGCTACCGCGTATTCCGCCGGTACGCCGGCCCGGATACCGTCCGTGAAGGTGCAGTTGGAGAGATGCTCCAGGGCTTTTTCGGAGAATTCTTCGTTCAGGTACGAGGAATTATACAGCACTCTGAGGAGAGAGGCCGAGGTTTTCAGGGAATCGAAACTGTCCCTGGCGTCCTTCCCGGTTATCGCCATGCCGAAAAAGCCGAAAGTGTTTATGAGGCCGTCGGCCGGGATGTTGTCGGCCAGTATGGCGGCCGCTGAATTGTCCGACTCGGATATCATTATCCCTATAAGCTGTTCGGCGGTATAAAGCTTCCCTGGCACCGCGGTCCGGGGAGTGACGCCTTCGGCGGCGTCCTGAGGGTCGGTCATGTAGAGAAGGTTTTTGCCCAGGATGGCCGGATCTTTTTCGGCCATCTTGTAATATGCCATCATTATAGGGACTTTCATTATGCTGGCGGGAGAGAAGGGTTCCCGCTCGTTTATGCCGAACCACATCCCCTCCGATAGGCTTCGGAAATAGACGGCGGCCGAGTCGACCCCTCCGTCCTTTACGGCCTGTTCTATCTTTTCCTGGATCTTCGTTTTGAACGGACGCAATTCCTTGAACTTGACATGTTCGAGCAGGGGATTGATGAAGCGGTGTTCATGTGACTTTCTCGCCGGTTCCCCGCCTTCGGAGACGCCGGCCCTGAGCGTCAGCGGCGTCAGCAATGCGCCGGCCAGGAGGAAGAGGGCCTTTGTCGCTGAGTGTTTCATTCCAGATACATGATATTAAATCCGCGCTTCGTGCGGCAATGCGGCCGGACGCCGCATGAAAAAACCACGGCTGCCTGGTTCGGCGGCCGTGGTTTTTTCTTGAGCGGATTTCGTCAGCGGACCGTCCAGAGTCCGGCGTCGCTGAGGCCGAGGAAGGCGGGCCCGGCCTTCACCGGGAATTCCGCGGCATCCGCGACCAGGACGGGGGCCGGTTCGTCCGTCAGCTGTGGCTCGCCGGCGGGCGGCTTATACCAGCAGCGGGGGCGCAGACCGGCGGACTGGCCGGTTTTCGCGTTGCAGGTCCCGGCGAACAGGTCGGTATCGCTCAGTTCCTCGCTTACGGACTTGACGCACTGCGAGCCCTGGAAGTAGGTGTCGAGCCGGCACTGCATCTTGGGGTGGGTGGTGGCCATCGTGGTCACCACCGCAGGGTCCGGCGTGTCAAGAGCGGCGTCCTTGGGCTCGTTGGCGAGCGCTTCCTTGAGCAAGGTCAAGTCCGTGCCGGCATTCGTCGGGCCAAATCCGACGACAACGTACTTTGCGCCCGCTTGCTCAGTGGCTTTCCGCCAAAGCTCCGCCCACGCGGCAAACTCCTTGC
>JAKLEK010000122.1 GCA_022703115.1 Elusimicrobiota bacterium | reverse complement strand
GCTCCTCGTCCAGCGGAAAAGCCGCGGCTCCCAGTCTTCGTCCCAGTCTGCTTACGCGCTCCTTGAAGTCAGGCCCGCCCTCGACCGCCAGGTCCAGGTCCTTGACGGGCCTTCCGAGCTTCGCGTCCCGTACCGCCCCCCCGACCAGCCAGGCGCGGCCGAAGACCCTGAGTATTTCGGCGGCCTGGGTCATTCCAGCGCCGTCCCGGCCCGTTTTTCCAGTTCGCGCCTCAGTAGTTCCCTCTTCAGCACCTTATGCATGGTGTTCTTCGGCAGGGCCTTCACTATTTCCACTTCGCGCGGCCGTTTGTACGCGTCCAGATTGGCCTTTATGAAGCGGGATATATCGGCTTTATCCAGCTCGCGGTCCTTCTTGGGAACGCAGAAGCATTTCATAGTCTCGTTGCCGGAACCGTCGGGTATGCCTATGACCGCGGTTTCCTGCACAGACGGATGTCCAGCTATCACCTGTTCTATCTGGGCCGGGAACACTTTCAGGCCTTTGACTATGACCATGTCCTTTTTTCTGTCGCGTATGAAGAGGAATCCTTCCTCGTCCAGGACGCCTATGTCGCCGGTCTTGAGCCAGCCGTCCTCCGTGAAGAGCTCCCGGGTGGCGTCCGGGTTGGCGTGGTAGCCTTTCGTTATGTTCGGCCCGCGCACGCAGATCTCGCCTTCGTTGCCGTGGCCGAGATGCCGCCCGCTTTCGTCCACTATGCGGATATCGACGCCGGGCAGCGCGCGCCCGACCGAACCGCGCTTTTTCGCTTTCGGGTGCGTCACCGCCACGATCGGGCTGGTTTCGGTGAGGCCGTATCCTTCCAGGATATGGAGTCCGAACGCTTTTTCAAATCTGGCCCTCACCTGTTCTGGCAGAGGGGCCGCGCCGGACAGGCAGAAACGTAGCTTCCTCATGGACCAGAACTTCAGGAACAGTTTCTTGAACCCCCGCGCTTCCTTGGCGAGGACGCTGTATATCTGCGGCACGGCGATCATGACCGTCACGCCTTCCCGGCCCATGGCCCTGAGCCACGTTTTAGGAGGAGTGATGGCCGCGGAGATATAGGTCTTGCATCCCAGCATTATCGGTATTATCACGTTGCCTGTCCAGGAGAAGGTGTGGAACATCGGGAGCAGGGCCATGAAGACGTCCTTCCTGGACGGTCCTATGACCCGTATCGCCGCTTCCGCGTTCCGGATCAGGTTGTGGTGGGTCAGCAGCACGCCTTTCGGATGTCCGGTGGTCCCGGATGTGTAAAGTATAGTGGCCACATCGTGCTCCCCGGCCTGCGTAGTCCTGGTCTGGGGATGGGAGTGGGCGTGCTTGACGGCGCTGCGGAAATCTATGACGTTATCCGCTTCGCAGTGGTCCACCGACATGAGGAACAGCGAGGGGAGGCGTTCGCGCAGTCCGAGATAGGCGGGCAGGAATTCCGATGCGGTAACGACCCCTTTGCAGGCGGAGTTCTCCAGTATATGGAGGAGCTCGGCCTTTTTGGAGACCATGTAGTTCACCGGCACCGCTACGGCCCCAAGTTTAGACAGCGCGAAATAAGCGGCCACGAACTCCGGCGAGTTGCGCAGGACTATGGCCACCGCGTCGTGCTTGCGCACGCCGTAGCGCCAGAACATGTCGGCGGCGCGGTCGACGGAACGAAGCAGCTCCCCGTAGTCTATGGAGAGGGTTTCCGTGCGGAAGGCCGTGCGCTTCGGCGCCGCCGCGGCGGTATGCGCCAGACAGGAATACAGGTCCCCGGGTCTGGTCATTTCAGTCCCGCCCCTCTTCGCGCACCTGTATGTAGCGCCTGAACAGCAGCAGTCCGATAGGTGAGACCAGGGCCATGGACCCTACTATGAACCAGATCATCTGCGAGTTCCGTGTGCCCTCCGCCGGACAGTAGGCTTCGAGCAGATATCCGGAGAGCCCGCCGGCGAAGAACTTGGCGAAGAAGTACGGCAGCATGGAAAGCGCCAGATAGGAGCCCTCCTGCCCTTTAGGCGCGATGGCGGCGGGATACTCGTAGAGTCTCGGAGAGTAGAACGCTTCTCCCACGGAGTAGACGAGCACGCACAGGACTATGCACGCGTAGAGCGGATGCAGCGGCAGCGAAATGTCCAGCCACCAGGATATAAGCGAGCCGAGAGGTCCGGCGGCCGCGCCCTGGAACAGGGACGGCGGCAGGGCCATAAGGAAGATGGACAATCCCGATATCGCGGTGCCTATGACCACGGCCTTGTAGGCCGTGAATCTCTGCGTCAGGGCGCCGATGACGGGCGCCAGTATTATCACCACCACGGCGTTGAGGAAACCGAAAAGTCTGGCGAAAGGAGCTCCTTCCCCGAGTTCCCTGATGACCACTTTCGGGAAAGTGTAATAGAAGTGATAGAGGACGAGCTTGACGAACACTATCAGGGCGAAGAAAGTGAGGAAGCGGTAGAAGGCCGGCTGGGACCACAGGGAGCCGAAGATGCGCCACCAGTCCTTCAGCGCGTCGCGGCTGGAGAGCAGGAACGCTCTGACGAAACCTTCGCTTCCGTACCTGGAGACAGCCGGGGTTATCCTGGGCCCGTCTTCCGTCGCTTCGGCGCCTTCCCGCATGAGCGTCCAGGTGAGCAGCAGGTTTGGCAGGGTGCAGAACATGCCGAGCAGTATTATGGTCTGGTAGGTGCTTATCTGCATGCCGAGTCCCGGCACCGTGAAATGTCCGTATTCGCCCAGCCCGCCCCGCACTTTGTCCACTACGTAGCTCGCTATGGCGAAGCCCACGTTCATCATGGAATAGTAGAGCGAGAAGGCTATGCTGCGCTGCTTGGCCGTGGTGAAGCGTTTTACGGCGGCCGCCATCACCGGCGTCTGCATGGCCTCTCCGAGGGCCAGCGGGAACAGTCCGAAAGGTATCGCTATCCACTTCGCGGCGAAGAAGGCCATGACCAGGCGGGCCAGGGCGGCCAGTCCGAAGCCGGCGATAAGTGACTTCCTGATGCCTACCGCGTCCACCAGCGAGCCCACCATTACGGTGAAGGCGGTCAGGATTATGGACCAGTAGCCGATCATCCAGCCCGCGCTCTTGTCGCCGAGCCCGAGGTCGGAGGAGAGCCAGAGCACCAGGACGGAGTTGACCAGGCTGTAGGCCAGGATGGTCATGATCTTGGTGGCGAAAATTATCCAAAGCTCGCGCAGCGCGCCTTTCAGCACCATGAACTTCCCGATGAAAGAGCCTTCGTTCGATCCTGTCATTGAACACCCCCGTAGCGCCGCCGTCCCGCCCGCCGTCGCGGCGCGCTCAAGATTCTAACACAATACGGCCCCGTGTTTCCCGGGACCGTCCCGTCAGGCCTTTTCAGGCCTGCTGTCCAGCCAGATGGTGACCGGCCCGTCGTTGACCAGTTCCACGCTCATGTGCGCCGCGAATACGCCGGTCCTTACGGTAACGCCTCTGGCCGAGAGGAAGCTGATGAAGCGTTCGTACAGTTCTCTGGCCTGTTCCGGGCGGGCCGCGGCGCTGAAATCAGGTCTTCTGCCTTTGTCGGCCGCTCCGTACAGCGTGAACTGCGATATGACAAGGGCCTCTCCTCCGGTATCCAGGATGGAGCGGTCGAATTTCCCAGCCGCGTCGGGGAACAGCCTCAGTTCGGCCGTCTTGCCCGCCAGCCATTCCGCGTCCTTTTCCGTGTCCCCGCAGCCGACCCCGAGCAGTACCACGTATCCCGGCCCGATAGCCCCGGTTACGGAGCCGTCCACGGATACCGATGCGCGCGCCGCCCTCTGTATAAGAGCCCTCATACAAGAGCACATTATAAATAATTTTGCCCGCGCCCGGCGCGAATATATAGGGAGCCGGTTTCCCGAGTTATAGTATAATTATCGGGTCGTCACTCGCGGGGATCTATAAAGGAGCGCTGAACATGGTAACCGGACTCGTACTGGTGAAACTGCTTCCAGGCAAAGAAAAGCAGACGCTTGCCAAACTGAAGACGCTTAAAAGCATAGTCCATATGTCCGCGGTTTTCGGGCGCTGGGACCTGGTCCTGGACATGGAGACGGAGGACCTGCCCACCCTTTCCAATTTCGTGGTGCAGGAAATACGCTCCATTCCCGGCGTGCTCAGCACGGAGACTCTGGTTACTACCTCCATATAAGCGTCCGGGAGCTTTTCTCCCGGCCCGGGACGGATATTCTATGGCCGCAGGCTGTGTCCGGACGAACATTCCCAGGAAGGCCCTGCTCATGACGGCCGTCCTATTGGCCGTATTCCCGGCCCTGACGTCTACGACCGCCGCGGAAGGGCTTTCTCCGAAGGCGGCGGCCGGGACGGCGCCGGGCGAGGAGGACAGGAGGCCCGGACCGGAGGATATCTTCGCCAGGGAGTTTACGGTCGGCCGTTCGACGGCCGAGCTTTACGCCGTCTTCGGGTCTACTTCTCCGGAACGAGAGGCCGCGGGGTATCTGCGCCGGGGTATCTATCGGGGAGAGCTGCTGACGCTTTACGATATAGCCATACGTTCGGGTACGGCCATGAAGGCTCTCGTTCAGGAGCGCGAGAAAGGGGTCCCGCTGCGCGTTATCGCGGCCGATAAAAAGGCGGACCTGATGGCGATATTCAGGGCAAGCGAGGCCGCGCAGCGCGAGATAGAGGCCAGGACGGCTGAGGCGGAGAAGGCGGCGGCCAGGGCGGCTGCCGACGCGTCGACCTCGGCGGTAAGGGGCGCCGGGGCGGGCGTCTCGATATCTACGGGGGGCGTGCATGCTCCCTGAGCTGATACTGACGGCGCTGCTGTCCGTTCCGCCGGCGGGAGCGTTATCCGTGCCGGCCGGGGCGCGCGAGGCGGTGCTCGCGATGCCCGACGGTTTCAAGGTGCGGGTGGAACTGGCGCTCACTCCGGAGGCCCATTCAAGGGGGCTGATGTTCCGCAAGGAGCTGAAGGAGGACCGGGGGATGCTTTTCGTGTTCGGGGAGCCGGGTGAGAAAAGTTTCTGGATGAAGAACACTTTCGTGGAACTGGATATGGTTTTCCTGGACCGGGACCTGAATGCTTCGCGTATC
>JAKLEK010000121.1 GCA_022703115.1 Elusimicrobiota bacterium | reverse complement strand
AGGCTGATGAGCGCCGAAGCCCTGCGCAGGATGGAGCCGCTGTTCACGGTGACCGGCTCCTGCTTCAACCCGGAAATGGTCATGCTGGCGAAACTCACGGGCCTGCGCAGCATAGAGATCCCGGTGAACTACAGGGAGCGGGTGGGCAAGTCCATGGGCACGAAGAACATGTTCAACGCCGTGCTGCTGGGTTTCGGCATGATAAGGCTCATCCTGGGGTACAGGGTCAGGTCCTGGTTCCGCGATTATGAACTGTCCCGCGTGTGATTCGCCGGGCCCCGTCCCGGTACTTACCGTCTCGTCCCCCGACGGGCTTCTGGCCAAGGATTTCAGGGTCCTGAAATGTCCCGGCTGCGGCCTGGGGCTCACCGACCCGCCGCCGACCGGGTCGGAGCTATCGGTGCTGTACTCCACGGATTATCACGCGCCGGAGAAAGGGCCCGGTAAAGGCGGCTGGGTGGCGCGTCTCAGGTTGCTTTTTCTCGCCCATCGCTTCCGAAGGATCGAACGCGAGCTGGGAAGCGGGACCCTGCTGGACTACGGCTGCGGCAACGGTGAGTTCGTGGAATACGCGCGCGGCCGCGGAGTGGACGCCGCCGGTATAGAGCCGAACTACGCGTCCTCCTCCGCTTCCGTGAGGCGTTCGTTGAATGAGCTCCCGCCCGGCGCGCGGTACGGGCTGGCAACGCTGTGGCACGTGCTGGAGCATATGGACTCCCCGGTGAAGGAGCTCGGAGCTCTCTCGGAGCGGCTGGACGCCGGCGGGCGGATATTCATAAGCGTGCCCAATTTCGACAGCTGGGAGGCCGGCTTCGGCGGCGCCGAATGGTTCCACCTGGACGCTCCGAGGCATGTGCTCCACTACACCCCCCGTTCGCTGGAACTGGTCCTCGGGAAGAGCGGGCTGCGGCTGCGCTCGCTGTCCTTCTCTTTCGGTCTTTACGGGGTGTTCGGAATGTTCCAGACCCTGTTGAATTTGTTCTGCGAGCGCAACTTCCTGTATTATTCCCTGAAGCGCGGAACCGATTACAGGCGAAAGATGACGGCCGGACGGTACGCGCTGACCATCGCGTGCCACGCGCTTCTCATCCCGGCGCTGCTCCCCCTGTCTTCCGCGCTGGCCTTCGCGGCGGCTTTGGCTGGGCGGTCCGGTTCGATGGACGCGGTCTGCGAGAGGGCGCATGAAGTCTAAGATACTGCTTATAATACCTCCTTTCCGGGAGACGATATACAAGGACTCCAAGGTAAAGGAGGCGGTACCGGCGTCCCCTTCTCTCGCCATGGCCTGCCTGGCGGGCGCGGTCGCCGCCGCCGGAGGCGAGGCCAGGATCCTGGACCTGAACCTGGAACCGGACCCTGAGACGGCCCTGCGCCGCGCTCTGAAGGACTTTGCCCCCGGTTTCGCCGGCATAACTTTCGTGACCCCGTTGTTCGGGGTGATGCGCTCGCTGGCCGCTTTGATCAAGAAGGAATTTCCCGGGATAACGCTCATAGCCGGCGGCGCGCACGCGTCGGCCCTGCCCGAGGATACGCTTTCCTCCACGGACCTGGACATAGTGGTCGTAGGCGAAGGCGACCTGTCCCTGCCCGAGATCCTGTCCGGGAAGGACCCGGCCGTTATAAACGGGATATCGTACAAGAAGGACGGGCGCGTGCTGTCCAACCCCAGGCGGCCGCCTATCTCGGACCTCGACTCCCTGCCGCTGCCCGCCTGGGAACTGTACGACGTCTCGCGCTACGATATCTCGGACGTGATGGCCAGGAAAAGCCCCGCGGGATGGCTGGAGACCAGCAGGGGGTGTCCGTTCAACTGCTGCTTCTGCAATCACGGGGTGTTCGGAAGGAACTTCCGGCCGAAATCTCCGGAGAGGGTGCTGGCCGAGATCCGGGCGATGCTCCGGCTCGGGTTCCGCGAGATCCATATAGTGGACGACATGTTCTCCACCGACGTGGAAAGGGTCAAGGCCATCTGCCGCGGCATCATAGCCGAGGGGCTGGATTTCCCCTGGGCAACGGTAACGGGGATACGCGTGGACAGGGGCGATCCGGAGATGTTCTCACTGATGGCCCGGGCCGGCTGCTACCGGGTCTATTTCGGCATAGAGACCGGCAGCCAGGCGATACTCGACGCTATCGGCAAGGGGATCACGATCGAACAGGTGAGGTCGGCCGTCTCCATGGCGTCGTCGGCCGGTCTTGAGACCTGCGGTTTCTTCATGTTCGCGCTGCCGGGCGAAACGGAGCGGACCATGCGGGAGACCATCGATTTCGCCTGTTCACTGGACCTCGACTGGGCCAAGGTGAGCATCACGACCCCTCTTCCCTCCACCCCGCTCTTCGATTCACTGGACCGGGACGGCCGGATACTGACCAAGGACTGGAGCAAGTACAATCTCTACATGCCGATGAACCGCATCTACCGGCACCCGAACCTCGACTGGGCCGTGGTAGACCGGTATTTCAACTCTTTTTACCGCCGCTTCTATTTCAGGCCGCGGTATATGGCAAGAAGGTTCGTGAAAAGCCTCAAGGGCGGCACTCTGCTGCGCGACGTAGGGCGGGTACTGAGGACCAGGTGGTGAGCGTTCCACGGGGGAGAGGATGAAGAAAAAGATCTACTATCACGATACCGACTGCGGCGGGGTGGTCTATTACGGCAACTACCTGAAATTCCTGGAAGAGGCGCGCAGCGAATATCTGGAGAATAACGGTTTCTCCGTGAAGGACCTTATGGGCCGCGGTGTGATGTTCGTGGTGCGCCGTCAGGAGATAGACTACAAGTTCCCGGCCGTTTACGGGGACACGCTGGATATCAGGACCTGGGTCGTGGAGAGCAGTCCGGTGCGGATACGTTTCGCTTACGAGATAAAGAACCAGGACGGGCGCCTGCTTTCGAAGGCCGTGACCGACATGGTCTGCGTCGGGTCCGATCTAGGAGTGCGCGAGATGCCGCCCGAACTCCTTGCCGCGCTGAAGAGCTCCGGGAGCTAGCGGCAGAGGCCCGTACTTCCCCGGATACCCCGCGGCCGCGGCGCCGCATGAGGCCGTGTGCCCTACGCCGCGGCCCTCACCTTCTTGTACCTAAGGATCAGGAACATTTCCAGCGTGAAGGCCCAGAATCCGTGCCGGATCCTGAAGTCGGCCACCGCTTTCAGAAAAAGGAAGATCAGCCGCTTCATGGGTCCGAAACGCAGTACGTCGATGTTGATGTTGGCGAACTCCATATAGAAAGCGACCTTTTTTATGAAATTCTTGTCCGTTATCCAGGGCAGATTGTCTATGTCCTCGAACCCGGTAAGCGGGTCCACGGAATCTCCCCACGCGGTAACGCTGTTCGGAGGGGCGTAACCGTAACTGGAGACGCATTCGTCGTAAAGCTCTCCTCCAGGATAGGGGCGGAAAACCTGGGGGCCGATTATGGAGACCTTGCCGCCGAGCGCGCGCAATTCTCGTATAAGGCGCAGGGTGGCGGATACGTCTTCCTTTGTCTCCCCCGGGATGCCCATCATGAAAGACAGAGAAGCGCCTATGCCGCGAGCCAGAACGCGCCGCACGGTGGCGGATATCTGCGCGGCCGTGATGTCCTTCTTGAGTTTGTCCAGGATCCTCTGCGAGGCTGATTCCGCTCCTATGCCCAGATAATACAGGCCGGCTTCGGCCAGCCTGCCCAGCAGCGGGTCGTCGATAAGGCCGCGGTCGAAAGCGTCAGCCCTGATGTTGGTGTTCCATCTGAACTTCAGCCCCCGCCGGCCGACCTCCCGTACGAACTCCTCCGGATGGGACCTTCTGACAAAAAAATTCTCGTCGAGAAAATCAAAATAGTCGATGCCGTGCCTGGCGATGAGGAACTCTATCTCGTCCGCCAGCCGGCTCGCGGATTTGCTCCTGTAGGAACCGCGGGCCAGCTTTTTGTTCACGTTCACGCAGAACGTGCAGCGATAGGGGCAGCCCACGCTGGATATGACTATGCCTGCTCGCACGTCCAGGTGCTCCGAGCCTCTGAACACCTTGCGCGCTCTGTAATTGGAGTAGTCGATCAGATCGAAGTTCAGGAACGGAAGCGCGTCCAGGTCGTTCGGTTCCCTGCTGCCGGTGAAAATGAGCTCGTCCCCGGCCAGGAAATGGAGTCCCCGCACCTTGCGCGGGTCGGAGCCGTCCTTAAGAGCCGAGAGCAGTTCGCTCGCCGCGTACTCCCCTTCCCCCGTGCAGACGAAATCAGCCAGCTTTTCGCGCAGCACTCCCTCCGGAAAAAGCGAGGGATGTATGCCGCCCCAGATCACGCTTACGCCCGGGAACGTCGCCTTGATATATCTTGATAGTTCGGCCGCGTGATGTATCTGGGTTGTCATCACCGTGAAGCCCACCAGCCGTACGCTTTGAGGCGACGCGCCCATGAAGGCGGACAGCGTCCTTATCGGGTCGTCTTCCGCGATCATGTCCAGCACGAACGGTTCGGATCCGGCGTTTTTAAGGACGCTGGCGATGGAGAGCAGCCCGGCCGGCATGTAAGGGGTAGTCTTCTGGGCCTTGGAATAGTGGTATGGACGCGGATTTATGAGGAGACAATCGTACTTCTTCATGTCTTTTTATTATATCAAGTTGAAAAACGGTTTTTGGCGGGACATGCTTCTTCAGGGCGCGGCTCGCTGACGGATCGTCAGTCCTCTTTCAGGACCGTGACCGGGCCGAAATCCGACAGGGGCCGGTCGAACCTTCCCTGGTCCCCGATCACGAGTATCGTGGCGTCGTCCGGCCTGAACAGCTCGCGTGAAGTGCGCAGCACCGCGTCCGCGTCCACTTTCCCTATATTCCCGACATAGTCGTCCAGATAGCGGGGCTTATAGGAGTAATGCTCGTAAAGAGCCCGTTCGCTTATCATGTCGAACGGGGTGGCGAAACGGAAAACGAAGGAATTCACGACGGAATCCTTCGCCCGGCGCAGTTCCTCTTCCGTTACCTTCCCGGCGGTCATCAGGCCGAACTGCCTCAGCATTTCCGCGATAGCCTTCGCGCAGGTCTCCGGCCTGGTCCCGCAATAGGCGTTGATGAAGCCCGG
>JAKLEK010000120.1 GCA_022703115.1 Elusimicrobiota bacterium | reverse complement strand
CCCGCCGCGAAGAACGGATAGCCCGGCGGCCTGAACGCCTGGCTGCCCCAGGCCGTATACCCCAGCCCGGCGGCCAGATTATCCGCGTACGCCAGATACTCGGAAGCGTCCCCCGGGGGTATGGTCTGCAGACCCACGCAGAACACGCCGTGCACGAGCCTTACGCACAGGGCGAGCAGGAATAGGCCGGCCAGGGTCCGGGAGGAAAGGCCGTCGGAGTCCGGGGTATTCTCTTCCATGGGCGTTTCCGGAAATTTTCTCATTTTTCATACCCACCGGCAACGCCGGCCCCGGCCGCACAGCGAAAGCCCGTATCCCAGGCCCTGAAGCAGGGGTAATTGGAGCCGCGGTACGCCATGCGCAGGTAGGATCCGTCGTACCGCACAGAGCCCCCGCGCATAACGCGGTATCCGCCCGAGTCAGGGCCCCGCGGGTCCCGGGCCGGACTTTTGCGGTAATAATCCGGGTCCATCCGGTCGCTGACCCATTCCCACACGTTGCCTCTCATGTCGTACAGGCCGAAAGCGTTCGGGGCCTTCAACCCCGAGGGCCGGGGCATGTCGCCGGAATTAAGGCTGTCCCAGGAATATGCATCCAGCTTCTTCCTGTCCTTTTCAAGATCGAAATCCGCGGCGGCCCCTCCGCGGGCGGCGCGCTCCCATTCCGCTTCCGTAGGCAGGCGGCCGCCGGCCCAGGCGCAGTAGGCCTCAGCGTCGTACCAGTCCACGTTTACGACCGGATGGGAGTCGGTGCTCCACGGCATCTGCCGCGGCACGGCGCGGCCGGAACTTTCGGCGAAGGCCCTGTACCGCCCTACGGAAACTTCGCGCCGGTCCATATAGTAGGCGGAAAGGGTCACCTCATGACGCGGCCTTTCCTCCGATTGCCCCTCTCCTTCCGCGGAGCCCATGAAGAACGTCCCGCCGGGGATGAGGACCCTCTCCACTGCGGCGGACCCGTACCGGACCGCGGCCGGACCGGGACGGAACTCTTGCCCGCAATTGAGCACATGGACCGCCGAGGCGACCGCGGCGACGGCGGCCGCGGCGGCCGCGGCGGGCAGGAACCAGGCGGACGCCAGCGCTTTGATCCTTTCGATATCCATATGATAGGCGGTTTCCGGCATTTATTATACCACAATCTGGCAAAAGCCCCCGGAGACCCTCTTCGTCGGACTGAAGACCGGCGCCATTGTTGTATAATTTAAAAGCGATGGACAACGACACCAACCCGGCGCACCGCCTTTACCGCCGCCTGATGGGAGCTCACCCTGGCGAGGGAACGAGGAAATTCATCAAGGACCTGAGCTGGATAGGCGCGAGCTTCGCCCTGGCCAAGGCCATCTCCAGCCTGGTGAACATAGCGGCCGCCAGGATGCTGGGCCCCCTGGAATACGGCCGCATAAGCGTTCTGGTCGCGGCCGGCTCGCTGCTCACTCCTTTCCTGGTGGCCGGCTGGAACTTCTCCATAATGAGGTACGGCGCGGACAAGAAGATCAGGGACCAGGTCTTCGGCGCGGCCGGCGCGGTGTTCCTGACGGCGGCGGTCGCAATGGCCGCGGTAGTCCCGCTCTTCAGGGACCATATCGCTCCGCTCCTGGGTATAACTCCGGACATGCTGCTGCTGGCCCTCGCCTACGCCGCGGCCTCCGGCGCTTTCGTGCTCGTGTCCAGCGCCCAGCAGTGCTTGGGGAACTTTTCGGAAAGGGGCGCGGGCGAGATAATATTCAGCGTACTGCTCGCGGCCTGCTTCTTCCTGCTTTTAAGGTACGCCGGCGCCAGCTACAAGGCCATGGCCTTCGCCTACACCGCGGCGTTCGGCGGAGTGACCGTTTTCTGGCTGATCAGGCTCGCCGGAAAGGTCCGGATCGCCCTTCCGGGCCGGGCCCTCTTCCTGGAAATGACCGAGCACGGGATGTACTACTTCGGCTCGGCCCTGGGAGCGTTCCTGACGATGAACGTGCAGAGCCTCGTCCTCAACTCTTTCCTTACGGCCAGGGAGGTCGGCATATACGCCGCCTACAACATCTCCACGATCGGGATATCCGGCTACCTCGGTTATTCGGTCAGCGCCGTATTGTTCCCCAAAGCGGCGAACGCGGAGGACAAGCGCTTCATATGGGACCTCGGCGTCAGGGTCTGGCGGTATCTGGCCCCGGCCGGGGTGCTGCTGTTCTTCCTTTCCGAAACGGCGGTCCTCACTCTGATGGGCAGGCACCAGTACGTCATGGACTTCACCCTGATGGCGCTTTTCGCGGTATGCGGCACCCTCATGCTGGTATACACCTCGCTGGCCCAGATCATATTTTCAGACGGGCTCCGGGCCTCCAGACTGGCCCTGATGATAATGCTCGGCACCGGCTCGCTTAATTTCATCGCCTGCATCCTTCTGATACCGCGTTTCAGGCTGGCGGGGGCCGCGGTCTCCATGATACTGACCTACGGCGCGGCCCTGCTCTGGCTTTGGAGGACCAAAGAACCTCACCTGCGAGGCGCCAGCGCCGGACTGACGCCTGACCGGGGACCGGCGTGAACGCGCGCCGGGCCGCGGCGCGGACCGGGCTTCCATCGGCATAATTTATATAATACCTCCGGCACGCTACGTCATGACGGTCTTGCCGCCCCTTATGGAACGATCGATACCCGAAAACCCGGTAAAGAGCATCGTGAAAGGCCTTCTGCGGCCTTCCTACCGCCGCGCGCGCAAGTTCGTGTTCGAACGGCTTCCGGTGCTGTACCGCGACGGCTCGCGCTACGACCATATAGCGGCCGAGATCAGGCGGCTGAGACCCGGGAAGATAGTGGAGATAGGCACCTGCAAAGGGGACAACGCGGAACGCATGCTGCGCCTCGCGCTGTGGTACCGGCAGGCCGATTATTACGGTTTCGACCTTTTCGAGGAAATGGGTCCGGAGAAGTTCGCCCAGGAAACGGCGATCTGGCCGGCCCCCATGGAACTGGTGGAGTCCCGTCTCAAAGGCATAAAGTTCCGGGGCAGAACGCCCGGGGTCAGGCTCTTCAAAGGGGATACCACCCGGACCCTCCGGGACGCCGCCCCGGAGATCGGCCGCGCCGACCTCATCTATATAGACGGCGGACACTCTTACGAGACCGTCCGCTCCGACTGGGAGAATTCCGCCGCGTTATGCGGCCCGGGGACCGTGGTCCTGATCGACGATTATCCGAACTGGGGGGTCGGCCCGCTTGTGGACGGCATCGACCGGAGCCGCTGGAAGGTGGAGATAATAGAACCTGGCGACTTTTTCCACCATTCGGACCCTCCCCTCAACTGCAAGCTCGCGCGCGTCACCATGGCCAAATGAAGATAACCTGCCTTATAGACGCGCTCAACCTCGGCGGGGCGCAGCGCGCGGCGCTGCTCCTGCTCGAAGGACTCTCCTCCAGGGGCCACGAGATCACTCTCACCACCTTCGACCCGGCAATGCCGGACTTCTACCGGCTCAAGCCCGGCATCAACCGCGTCAAACTGCCGGTCGAGCCCGGAATATGCAGATGGTTCGACCTGCGCTGCCAGACGCGCCGTTTCAGGGCGCTGAAAGCCTGCGTATCCGCCCAAGCCCCGGACCTCATAATAAGTTTCATCGATACCGCCAACGTGCTTACCCTGGCGGCCTTTCCCTCAGGCAGGCCTCCGGTCATAGTCTGCGAGCAGGTCAATCCTCTCCACTGGCGGATCGGTCCGCACTGGAGCCTGCTGCGAAGGGCCCTGTACCCATTATCGGCCGCTGTCGTGATGCTCACCGAAGACACCGCGCGGTGGGCGGCGTCGCTGCGGCCCGGGTGGCCCGCGGTGCATATCCCGAACCCGGTCGTCCCGCCGGTCTATTCGGAAAATATCTCACGGCCGGCGTTTTTCGGCCAGGACCGCAACCTGGTCGCGCTCGGACGCCTTCACGAACAGAAAGGTTTCGACATGCTGATAACGGCTTTCGCGTCGGTGGCCGGCAGGTTCCCCCGATGGCAGCTGACGATAATCGGCGAGGGGCCCGAGAGGAAAAATCTTGAAAGTCTTATCCGCGGCTCCGGCCTGTCCGGACGCGTGGCGCTGCCCGGAGTCTCGGAAAAACCCTCGGACGCCCTCAGATACGCCGACCTTTTCGTTATGTCCTCAAGGTACGAGGGGTTCGGAATGGTGCTGGCCGAGGCGATGGCTTGCGGCCTGCCGGCGGTAAGCTTCGATTGCCCCTCCGGCCCCGGCTCGATGATACGGCACGGGGTGGACGGACTTCTGGTGCGGCCCGGCGACGTCGCCGGACTGGGAAGCGCGCTGGCCGAACTCATGGGGGACGAAGAGAAGCGCGTCCGGATGGCCTCCAGGGCCTCCGAGATAGTGGAACGCTTCAGCTATGGGAAATATCTGGACGACTGGGAAAAGCTGATAAGGTCCGCCGTCGGGTAAGGGGGCCGGGCGCCGCCCTCACCGGGTCCATACCGCATAACTCTCGCCGCTGGCCTCCAGCGTCCAGCCCGGACCGGGAGCCCAGGCCAGGCTCCGGCCCAGCTTCACCGCCACCGATCTGAACTTCCCCTCCACCACCGCGGCGTAAAGATCGTCGGAAGCCGCGGCTATGGACACCCGGCTCACCGAGGTGATGCCGGCCGCCTTCCTGATATCGATAAGGGCCTGCAGCCGGGCGCGGTAATCCGGCCCCCAATCGAAAAAATGGGGCCAGAAGACGCACGGTATACCCGGATGGGTAAGAATATAGGCGTAACCGACGAGGCGCTGCGCTCTGTATCCGGCCGGGGCGTTCTGAATGAAGGCCGGGTCCCTTGGCGACGTATCGTGATTTTCCACGAACGTGACCGACTTCGCCGGCCACCAGCCTATGAACCCGGAAGGGCGGCCGCCGTCGTTCAGACGGCCGTAGCGCCCCGACTCCGCGGCGTCGACCAGGGCGTAGCGGGTCGTGAAATCGAATACGGTGGAGGCTTTGGCTTTCCCGGAGGAAGCGTCCGTGCCGTCCACCCAGTCGGCCAGGCGCTGGCGGTCGGTGTCGTAATACTCCCCGACCGAAAAGTCCGGGTCGGAGGCGTCGTTATATAGACCGGTGTAACGCGCCGGATAACCCTT
>JAKLEK010000012.1 GCA_022703115.1 Elusimicrobiota bacterium | reverse complement strand
TCCCTCCGTGCTGCACGGTTCCGGGCCAGCGTCCGGCGGCTTTGGCGTAAAGCCAGGGCGTGAACACGAAAGCCACCATAAGAGAGAATAGCATGGCTACCGAGGCGCCGATGGGGATCGGGCGCATGTACGGCCCCATCATCCCGCTGACGAACGCCATGGGGAGGATGGACGCTATCACGGTCCAGGTGGCCAGTATGGTCGGATTCCCGACTTCGTCCACCGCCGCGACGATGGTCCGCAGCAGCGGGCGTCCCCGGTCCATGGCGTAATGGCGGTTTATGTTCTCCACCACCACTATAGCGTCGTCCACCAGTATGCCGATAGAGAAGATGAGCGCGAAAAGCGTTATGCGGTTGAGCGTATACCCGTACAGATAATAGACGAGCATGGTGAGGGCCAGGGTCACCGGGATGGTGACCAGCACGACCGCCGCCTCGCGAATCCCGAGCGCAATGGCTATCAGCAGCGTAACTGAGAGCGTCGCCAGCAGCATGTGGTATATCAGTTCGTCGGATTTGTCCTTTGCGGTCTCCCCGTAGTTGCGGGTCACGGTCACCAGTACGGAAGAGGGTATCTCCCTGCCCTTCATGGCCTCGATCTTGGCAAGTACGGCCCTGGACACGTCGGTGGCGTTGGCGCCGCGGCGTTTGGCGACCGATAGCGTGACCGCCGGTTCCGGTCCGCGCGCGCCGGACCCGCGGCCTTCCAGCATGAACACCGAACTCTCGTCCTCGTCGGGGCCGTCCATGACGCGGGCCACTTCGGACAGCTTTACCGGCCTGCCGTCGTATACTCCGACCACTATGCTCTCAAGGTCCGCGGCGCTGCGTACGAACGCGTCGGCTTCCGCGAGAAGTCTGGTCTCTCCGAGATTGTAATGCCCGGAAGGCATCCTGGCGTTGGAGTTCCTTATTATGCCGGACAGCGTCTGGGGTGTGAGGCGGTACCGCGCCAGGGAAAGCGGGTCGAAATGCACTATGAACTGCCTTTTCCTGCCGCCGATTATGCGGGTCTCGGAAACGTCGCGCACGGAGTTGAGTTCTGTTTGTATCCGCGCCGCGGTCCTGCGCAGGGAATAGGCGTCCTGCCCCGGCCCCCATAGGGTGAGCGCCAGGACGGGGACGTCGTCAATGGAACGGAACTTTATGAGCGGTTCGCCCGCCCCGCGCGGGAAGAGGTCGCGGTTGTCCAGGGTCTTGGTGTAGATGCGGTTCGCGGCCTCCTCCGGACGCGTGCCGACTTCGAACCTTACCGTGAACATGGCGAAGTTGGGCTGGGCCATGGAGTAAACGTACTCGACCCCGGAGATCTCCCACAGCTTCCTTTCGCCGACCTCGACCAGGTGCTTTTCGATCTCGCCGGGAGAGGCGCCGTTGAAGGGGACCATGATATCGAACATCGGGACGTTGATCTGCGGCTCCTCCTCCCTCGGCAGTCTGAGCGTGGCGAACACCCCGAGGCCTATCAGCGCCGCTATCAGTATCGGGGTCAACCTGGAGCCGATGAAGGAGGAGGCCATCCTTCCCGCGAATCCGTATCCGGAGTTCATCTGTGATGTGCGCATATTAGTTCCTTTGCCGGGCCGCTTGTTCGTCCCGGCGGGCTATTTCGCCGACAGGCTGGCGGATATCCGGGCTACCGCGTTATCGTCGAGCGCGTCCACGGCGAGCAATGCCTGGGCGTGATAGAGAGCTATCCTGTGAAGATTCTCGTAGTAGGCCGTCTCCGCCTGGAATACCGCGGCCTGGGCGCGCAGGGTCTCCAGCACGCTCTGGCGCCCCTGCCTGTAGAGCGGTCTGAAAAGGTCAAGAGAGAGCCGGGCGTTCCGTAAGGTCTCCCTTGAAATGGCCAGACCTTCCACCGCGGTCCGGTAATTGGCGAGAGCCGAGGCGCGTTCGGTCTCAGCCTGCACCCTAGCGTGCTCCAGGCGGCTCAGCGCGGACGAGGAGGCCGCCGCGGCGGCGGCTTTCCGCGCGAAATACCCGGGGTCGCCCAGCGGTACGGATATCCGCAGGCCCAGCAGGTGGTTTCCCCTGAGGTCGGCGGATGTCCTGGAATTAGCTTCAAGGGTTCCGAAAGCCTCTACCACCGGCAGCAGCGAGTTCGCGGCTGATTCCCGGCCGATCTCGGCCATCTCCGCGGCCCTTTCCAGAGCCTTTATGTCGCGTCTTCCGGACGCGTTTACAGTAGGCCCCCAGTCCGTTCCGGGATATCCGGCTTCGGAAAGTTCGCCCGCGGCGTCTACCTCTCCCCGGCCCAGGGCCAGCCCGAGCTTTTCCATTTCCAGGCGCAGGGCTTTTTCCGATTCCAGACTGTATCCCCTGAAAGACGACAGGATCGCTTCCGCGCCATAATAGTCGGACCCGAGGACCATGCCTTTTTCCTTGAGCATCCTGGCCGTTCCCAGCTCGGTCTCCGCGGCGGCAACGGCGCCGGCGGCGGCTTCGGAAAGCTTGCGCCTCAGCAGCACTGAGAGCCACTGTGCCGTAAGTCTGAAGGCGGAGACCGATCTGGCCCTAGCATATTCTTCGGCGGCGGCCTCGCGCGCCAGCCCGGCCATCCTGACCGCGTTGGATAACCCGGACCCGGTATAGACCGGTATTCCCGCCTCCAATCCCGCCATATAATTCCCTATCGGGTCCGGGTTCCCGGCGGATGACATCGCCCCCATGTCGAACGCGTCCTGCCGTATAGCCGAGGCGAACGCG
The DNA here is from genome assembly GCA_022703115.1 of Elusimicrobiota bacterium. Classification (GTDB taxonomy): domain Bacteria; phylum Elusimicrobiota; class Elusimicrobia; order Elusimicrobiales; family UBA9959; genus YA12-FULL-51-18. Next base: position 12,526 of record JAKLEK010000012.1, on the reverse strand, counting down.
TAGACCGGCTCGTCGCCGTAAGTGTACGCCCCTTTCAGTCTCAATGAACCGTAGCGGGCGTAGCGCGCCGCGTCCAGCGCCGCTTTCGCGCCCTCGCGCGCGGCCGCCGCCCCCTTGAGTCCGTTGTCGTAGACAAGCCCGGCCCTGACCGTGTCCTGCAGGGTCAGGCGCTCAGGTGCGGCCGCACCGGCGGGGCCTGCCGCCGCCAATAGGACCGCGGTAAATATGTTAAGCATCGTCTCCTCCTGCCGCTTCACAGAGTTAGATGCCCTGGCCGCGAAAAGGATTCGGACCGCCGGGAACGGATATGCCGGAAAATGCTAACATGGAACGCGGGATTACGGTTCCAGGACAAACTCAAATGGTGGAAGAAAAAGTTCTGTTGGTCCGGGCGCGCGAAGGGGACAGGAAGGCTTTCGAGGCCCTGGTCCTGAAATACCGGGAAAGGCTCTACGGCATAGCCTCCAGCGTCTGCGCAAGGATGCCGTCCGAAGCGCAGGATGTGGCGCAGGAAACGTTCATCTCGGCGCTCAAGAACATTAGCTCGTTCAAGTCCAACGCGGCTTTCGGCACCTGGCTCTACCGCATCGCGGCCAACAACTGCTGGCAGCGTTTCCGACGGGGAAGGTCCAGGGCCGCCTCCGACATACCAGGGGACAAGAGCCGCGCCCACCCTTCCGGCGCGTCCGCCGGCGAAACGGCCCTTAAGAACGAACTCGCCCGCGCGGTCAGTTCCGCCCTGGCCGGGCTTCCCGCCGATTACCGTGTGGTCATAACGTTGTGCGATATAGAAGGCCTGCCCAATTCCGAAGCCGCCGCAGTAATGAAGATATCCCTTCCGGCCCTCAAGTCCAAACTTCACCGCGCCAGACTGCTGCTGAAGGAACAGCTCAAAGACTTCCGCTGACGGCCGGTCCCCGCGCCGGCTCGGCCGATGGGCCGGAGAATCCTTTTTACGGTACGCGCATCTAATGTATGAGGGTTGGAATGGAGGTGCTGATATGCAGATAACGTTCGGCGGCAATAAGAAGGTGAACGCGAGTTTCCACGGCTTCGAGATAAGGACGGACCAGCCGGCTGCGGCGGGGGGGGAGGGTTCGGCTCCGACCCCTTTCGACCTTTTCCTGGCTTCGCTCGGTACCTGCGCCGGGATATTCGCGGCGGGGTTCCTGCAGAGCCGTAAGCTCTCCACCGAGGGTTTCAAGATAGACATGTCCTTCGACTGGGACGAGGAGGCCCATCTGATAAGGAAAGTGGGCATGAAGATCACGCTGCCGGAGAACTTCCCGCCCCAGTACAAGGCGGCGCTTATAAAGTCCATGGAGCTCTGCACGGTCAAGCGGCATCTGGCCGAACCGCCCAGGTTCGAGATCACCGCCTGAGCCCGGAAGGAGGGCATATGCAGCAGATAAATTCAGAAACGTTCAAGAACAAGGTGTTCGACTATTCACGGGAACAGGAATGGAAGTTCGCGGGGGACAAGCCCTGCATCGTCGACTTCTACGCGGACTGGTGCGGGCCCTGCAAGATGCTCGCGCCGGTCCTGGCGGAACTGTCGGAGAAGTACGCCGGAAAACTGGACGTCTACAAGGTCAATACCGACCAGGAGCAGGAGCTGTCCGCGGCGTTCGGGATACAGAGCATCCCGACCCTGCTTTTCGTGCCTATGTCCGGCAAGCCGCAGATCGCGCACGGCGCCCTGCCGAAGGAGAACCTGGAAGAGATAGTGTCCGGTTTCCTGAACGTGAAGTGACCAGCCCGCCATCCGGGTCCGCGGGAACGGCCCTCGCGGACCCCGGCTCCTTGTTTCGCTCTGAAATCGGCCCGGCCAACGCGGACATTATTTGCGCAGGCCTCAGTAATATTACAAAATGGACCTTGGTGCGCCCGACCCTCGGCTCCGAACCGCGCCGGCCTAGGGTCCGGGCTTTAGCATGCGGCGGACCGGAGCGGCATAAGAGCGGAGACAGGAATGAACAAAGGCATAATAGTGGTGAAGGTGGGAACGTCCACTCTAAGCCGGTCCTCCGGCCGTGTGGACCCGGCGTACATATCTTCCCTTACCGGCCAGATATCCGTATTGATGCGCGGGGGCTATAAGGTGATCCTCGTTACTTCCGGCGCGATCGGCGCGGGAATAGAGGCCCTCGGCCTTCCCGCCAGGCCGAAGGATATCGGCTCCCTGCAGGCCTGCGCGGCCATCGGGCAGGGCAGGATAATGAAGCATTATCAGCAGAGTTTCAAGCGCCGCGGCATACATGCCGCGCAGATATTGCTGACACGGGACGACTTCGCGGACCGGAAAAGGTTCCTGAACGCCAAGAACACTATGTTCACCCTGATGTACAGGATGGGGGCCGTGCCGGTCATTAACGAGAACGACACCATAGCGACCGAGGAGATAAAGTTCGGAGATAACGACAGGCTTTCAGCCATGGTGGCCAGCCTGGTCTCCGCTTCGACCCTGGTCCTGCTCACCGACGTGGACGGCCTCTATTCCCCCGAAGATAAAAAGGTTATCCCGATCGTAGCGAAGATAAGCGCGGAGATCGAGAGGATGGTGCGGCCGGCCAAAGGCAAGTGGGGGGTGGGCGGTATGGCCTCCAAATTGGCGGCCGCCAGGATAGCCATGCGCGGCGGGACCACCTGCATCATAGCCAACGGCGGCGCCCCGCGCATCCTTCTGAAGATAGCCGGCAACGAGCCTGTCGGTACTACATTCATGGCGGCCAAGGTCAGGCAGAAGGCGAAAAAAAGCTGGCTCGCTTTCGCCCCTAAGCCCCGCGGCGTGATAATCGTGGACGCCGGCGCCAGGGACGCGATAGAGGAACGCAAGACGAGCCTTCTCGCGGCCGGGATACGCGGAGCAAAGGGGTATTTCCTGCCGGGCGACGTGGTGGACATCGCCGGTCCCGGAGGCGTTCCGTTCGCTAGAGGGATGGCCGCCTATTCCTCCGTTGATATCGGCCGCATCAAAGGCAGGAAGTCGGCCGAGGTCGCGCGCATGTTCGGCCGCGAACGCGTCTGCGACGAGGTCGTCCATCGCGATAACATGGTCCTGTTGAGGTGATATATGAGCCTGCTGCGAACTATCGAGCGAACCGCGAAAGCGGCCAAAGAAGCGTCCAGGGCGCTGTCTCGCGCCTCGGCGCGTAAGAAGAACGCGGCGCTGTCGGCCATGGCGCGGGAACTGCTTAGGGATACGGGACGCATAATGGCGGCCAACCGTAAGGATCTCCGTCTGGCCGCGGCCTGCGGGCTGCCGAAGGCCATGGTGGAGCGGCTGACGCTGACCGAAGCCCGCATAGCGGAAATGGCGCGCTCCGTCAGAGCCTTGGCTTCGCTTGCAGACCCCTGCGGTTCGGTGGACAGGCGCTGGCGCCGGCCCAACGGTCTACTTATCTCCAGGGTCAGGGTGCCGATAGGGGTCATCGGCATCATCTACGAATCCAGGCCCAACGTCACCGCCGATTGCGCGGCCCTTTGCCTGAAGAGCGGCAACGCCGTGGTGCTGAAGGGCGGGCGGGAAGCGGCCTGCTCCAACGCGGCCATATACACGGCCCTGCGCCGGGGCATCGCCGGGGCCGGTCTGCCCGTGGCCTGCGTCTCAATGATAGACCCGGAGGACCGGAAGGCGGTCGGCTATCTGCTGAAAATGGACAGGTATCTGGACCTCGTGATCCCGCGCGGAGGGGAAGGCCTCATACGGGCGGTGGTCGAGAATTCGCGGGTGCCGGTGATCAAACATTACAAAGGGGTATGCCACGTGTACGTGGACGGAAAGGCCGACATCGGTAAGGCCGTCCGGATCTGCGTCAACGCCAAGGTGCAGCGCCCCGGAGTCTGCAACGCGATGGAAGCGCTTCTGGTGGACAGGCGGATAGCCCGCAGGTTCCTTCCTGTCATAGTCGGAGAGATGCGCGCCAACGGGGTGGAGATACGCGGCTGCCGCGCGACGAGAGCCATCGTGCCGGGAACGAAGCCGGCCAAGGCTTCCGATTTCGGACAAGAATTCCTGGACCTGGTGCTGGCGGTAAGAGTGGTCGACGGGGTGGGCGGTGCGGCCGCGCATATCGCCGAATACGGCTCCGGACATTCGGACGCGATAGTCACCGAGGACAGGTCGGCTTCCCGGCGGTTCCTGGCGGAGGTGGACTCGGCCTGCGTATACAGCAACGCCTCCACCAGATTCACCGACGGCTGCCAGTTCGGTTTCGGAGCCGAGATAGGAATAAGCACCGACAAGATCCACGCCCGAGGGCCGATGGCACTGGAAGAACTTACTTCCTATAAATACGTGGTGACCGGCAACGGCCAGATAAGGGATTGAAGCGCTTATCTTACGCCGCGCCGCTTGACCCTGGCCGGCGGCGTTGTATGTCCGGCTCCGGCCGGCCTGCCGGACCGGTGCATCATGGCTGCCCGGCCCTTTCCGGCGCGGGCCGGGAGCATCGCCTTCCGTTTGATGATGCGCTCTCGCAGCTTCATGCGCTTAGCCGCTGAGATCTTCTTCCAGGACTTGCGCAGCGCTCCCAGCCGTGTTCGCATCGCCGCGATATGTTCCCTGCGCCGGAGCAGGCGCTGCATCCGGACCGGCTTCACCTCCCGGTCCCCGGCGCGAAGACTGACCTCGTTGCCCTGATCCACCACGCTTTCCGCTACGGCGTTGCCCTCGGGGTCCAGGGCGGATACGGAAAGTTTGCCTTCGTCGAACACCCCCGCCGTGGTCTCATTGGCCTGCTTATCATGCTCCACGCAGAATTCCGTGCCGCGGACGGCCGCTACGGCCGCCGGAGTGCGCACTTCCAGACGTTCCATCTTCTGCTTGAGCAGGCCCTGTATCTTGGCGACCAGGGAGCCCATGTCCAGGAAAAACGAGCCTGACGAGCGCCCGAGGGACGATATTTTCAGGGAAGAGTCCGGCCCGACCTTTAATATGGCTCCGTCGTCCATCGTTATCTCCGCTGAAGCGTTCTCGCCGGTGCGTATCATGTCTCCGGGCGAGAGGGGCGTTCCCTCCCGCGCGTCCCCGGAACCGGAGCCGCCTTCGGTGAGGAGGGTGGTCTTTCCGCTGACCGCTCCAAGCCGGGCGTCGAAATCCTCAGCGAAAACGCCGATATCGAACGACAGCGTCGCGAACAGGAACAAAACAGCGATTCTTGCCGGCATGGATGCCCCCTGTATGGTTTTCCCTCAACAAAATTATAGTATATTCCCGGAGCGGGCATCGTTGGAAGGGCTTGCGCCGAAATTATGGGACTAAAGGCCCATGCGGCTTTAGGGCCATCGCTCCTTGCGTTCTTTGAAACCTGATTATATAGTATAGCGTTAAGACGTTCAGAATCGGACGATCCAGGAGCGTGCCGGATATCATGAAGACAAACGAACACTCAATTCCGCTTTCCAGGCGCGTCGGCCCGTTGCCTTCGGGCGCGGCGCTGGCGGCCATCCTCTCGGCGTTCGCGCTGGCGTCGCCCTTCCCTGCTTCGGCCCAGGGTACCGCGCTGTCACAACTGGTTCCAGCCGGAATGGACCGTGCTTCCGAGCCGCAGGTCCCGGTCCCGGCCGGCCCGGAGGGATCGAGGTACGAGCCCGTTCCCCTGAATCTCAATTTCGACCCCGCGCAGGTGGCCTCGCATGAGAGCGTGCTTATTACCATAACCGGCATGGACAGAGAGGCGCTGTTCCACTTCGCGCACCGCGACGCCGAGTCGGAAAAAGAACTTGCTCCTATACTGGACGCCCTGAGCCGGCTTCCGCCGGAAGAAGAGACCAGAAGCAATCACACTTATGTTGAGGACTCTTTCGCTCCGGTGCTGCCGAACGCGTATATAGTGCCGTTCCCCTGGACGCGTAATCCCCTCCAGAGCAAGCCCGCGATGAACGATTTCAGGAAGTGGCTCGAACTGGTGTGCGATGCGGCCGTCAAGGCCGGGAAGCCGGTGGACATCGCGGCGCACAGCTGGGGCGGACTCTTATCGTACACTCTGCTGAAGAAACTTCAGGACGAAGGCTCTTCCTTGCGGATAAACCGGTACATCTCCATCGAGGCCCCGTTCCACCCGAGGGAGTGGTGGGTCATCGCTTTGACGAAGCTGGGCGTCAAGCAGCAGGGGCTGGCGTCTTCGATCTCTCCGCTGAGCAACGTTAACGACTGGACCAACGTGTACGCCAACAGGGATACCATTTCCAACAAGGCCGATTCCGGCCCCGCGCGCAACGTCCGTATAGACGAAAAGGCTGACGCCCTGGAAGCGGAGCTCAGGGAGCATTTCAGCGGCCAGGATGGAAAGCAGGCCCGCAAAGACCTGGACGCGCTGAACGACTCCGGAAAATGGCACCAGGCGCCGTTCGGCGGGATCCATGTAGAACTGAAATCCCTGAACAGGCGCGTGGATATGGACATCATGCGCGATTACATCGCGCCGTTGTTCTGACGCCCGGCTGCAGGAACGCGGTCATATGTGAGGAATGCCGATAAATGATGAATAAAAAGATAATGCGGATCGGATTTATGTTCGCGGCTTGCGTTCTGTCCGGCGGAGGCCGCGCTCCGGCGGCGGATACCGCCGGCGGCCCGGATTTCCCTTTTACGGTGCTGAACTCCGTGGTGAACGGGAAACTCGGGAAGGACGCTTTCACTTTCGCTCATCTCACCGACCTGCATATAGGAGAGGGGGAGAAGGATTACGGGACGGAAGGCTATGAGGACTCTCCTCCCGTAGAGGACTTCGGCGTCCCAGCGCGCAGATTAAAAGAGGCGGTGAACTGGATAAACGCGAACAAGGACGCGCGGAACATAGCGTTCGTTATCGTTACGGGGGACATAACCGACAGCGCGGAAAGGTCCGAGTTCATGAAAGCGAAAGAGATGCTCGACGCTTTGACGATCCCTTATATCCCCGTGCCCGGCAACCATGATATCTGGCCGTATACCGCCCCCGCTGAGGCTACCGCGCCTCTGGGCGATGAATACTTCAAGGACATTTTCGCGCCGGTTTTCGACGGACTGAAAGCGAAGTTCTCGGGCTGGGACGACGGCACGAGACTGACCCGGACCTTCGACAACGAGCACAATGTCCACGCCTATTTCCAGAATTTCTCTTTCGACTACCGCGGGTACCGCTTTCTGTTCGCCGATTTCAACGCCCGCGCGCACGCGCCGGTGCGAAAGAAGGGGATAGGTCCGGAAGCGGAGCTGCATGATATCGAGGACGGTACTATGCGGTGGCTCCGGTCGCGCTTTGAAGGCTACAAGGGCGGTCCAGGGCGTATGTTGCTGTTCGCCCATCATCCGCTTACAGGGCATCTGCCCAGGACGGAGACGTACCCGGGAGCGGGGGGGTTCCCCCAGGAAGAACTCGGGACCGTTATCTCTTACCTGAGCGAACGCGGAATAAAAGGCGGCATGGGGTTATGGGGCGCCGGGCATACCCACAAGAACAGGGAATATACGCTCAAGGCCGTTCCCCGGGGCTCGATATGCCCGTGCGTGGAAACGGGCGCTGTGAAAGAGGGGAATTTGAGGCTCTTCGAGGTCCGCGGAGCCCTGTAGCGCTCCCTTGCCGGGCTTTTTCAGAGGCCCGTCCCCGAATACATCTAAGAACTCAGGAACGCCGCCCTGCCGCGGGCCGCGTTCTTTTTCCTCCGCGTCTTGCGCCCCGGCTCGAGATTGTAGTATAAAGGCATGAGAGGGGCGGAGTGTTTTCGGAAAGATGCGAGCAAGCCCGCAGTCTTTCCGCCGGGGCGCCGCAGCTCCGATCGCTTAACTAGGAGGCCGACATGGTACCCAACAAGAAAATGGAAGCGTTGCTGAACAAGCAGATGAACGCGGAGTTCTATAATTCCCATCTGTACATGGCCATGGCCGGATGGTTCGAAGGCCAGGGACTGCCCGGGTTCGCCCAGTGGATGGAGGTCCAGGCCGGGGAGGAGAGGGCGCATGCGATGAAATTCTACTCCCATCTCAGGGATCGCCGCGGCGCGATCCTGGTCGGACCGGTGCCGGCCGCGCCGACAAAATATAAGAGCGCGCTTGACGCCTTCCAGGCCGCTTTCGACCACGAGGTGCGGGTCAGTGAAGAGATAAATAAGATGATGGAGACGGCCATGGCCGAGAAGGATTTCGCCGCCGTGGAGCTTCTGCGCTGGTTCGTTTCCGAGCAGGTCGAGGAAGAAGCCTCCACCGACGCGGTGGTGCAGCAGCTTAAGATGGTGGGAGAGTCTAAGGGCAGCCTTATGTACATCGACCGCCATCTGGCCAAACGCAAAGCCGAATAGCCCAGGCCGGCGCGCCCCTGGCAGGATCGCAGGGGCGCGCTCATTTTCATACAACCGGCGCAGCTAGTACGAAGAGCGTATTGTCCGTTCCGCCGCGGTCCTTTGGTCAGGAGAGCCTACATGAAAGATAAAAGATACGTTTCCGTGATCGGTCTGGGCTACGTCGGTCTGCCCGTCGCGGTCGCGTTCGGCAGGCTTAGACGGACCATCGGTTTCGACATAAAACCGGACAGGATAGCGGAACTGAGAAAAGGCGTTGACCGTACCGGAGAAGTGAGTCCGGCCGACCTTGCGGCGGCCGATATAACCTACACCAGCGATATCAAGGATCTCAGGAAAGCGGACTTCCATATCGTGGCCGTCCCGACCCCGGTTGACAAGGCCAATATACCGGACCTGACCCCGGTCATACGCGCCACCGAAACGGTAGGAAAGGCGTTGAAAAAAGGCGCGATAGTCGTTTACGAATCCACGGTGTACCCGGGCGTGACCGAGGATATATGCGCTCCGATACTCGAGCGCGTATCCGGACTGAAATCCGGGAAGGATTTCAAGATCGGTTACAGCCCGGAACGGATAAACCCCGGGGACAGGGATCATGCTTTCAGCAGGATCAAGAAAGTGGTTTCCGGAATGGACAGGGAGACGCTTGAGACGGTCGCCGCCACATATCAGGAGGTAGTGGCCGCCGGAGTGCATAAGGCCTCTTCCATAAAGGTGGCCGAGGCCGCCAAGGTCATAGAGAACTCCCAGCGGGACATCAATATAGCGTTCATGAACGAACTGGCCATCATCTTCGACCGCATGGGGATAGATACCGGCGAGGTCCTGGCGGCGGCCGGGACCAAGTGGAACTTCCTTAAATTCAGCCCCGGGCTGGTCGGCGGCCACTGCATAGGCGTGGACCCTTACTACCTGACGCACAAGGCCGAATCAATGGGGTATATCTCCCAGGTCATACTGGCGGGCCGCAGGATAAACGACGGCATGGGGGCTTTTATCGCGCACCGTACGGTGAAGGAAATGGTTCGCGCCGGGCATAACGTGCCGGGCAGCGTCGTGACCGTGCTGGGCCTGACGTTCAAGGAGAACTGCAACGATCTGCGGAACTCCAAGGTGTACGACATCATCAAAGAACTCAAGGATTACGGGATAACCGTGCAGGTGCACGATCCGCTTGCGGACAGGGCCGAGGCGGAGAAAGAATACGGCGTCCGGCTTATGGATATAGGGAAACTCGCGCCGGCGGACGCGCTTGTCGTGGCCGTGGCCCACAGCCGCTACGGGGAGATGAAGGTCCGGGAGATAAGCGGACTGCTGAAGAAGAAATCCCCGGTCCTGGTGGACGTTAAGGGCATTTACGACGCGGAAGCCCTGAGAAAGGCGGGTATCAGGGTCTGGCGGCTCTGATAAGGGACCCGGACGCCGTTCCCATCCGGCTTTACCGTCCGGGAGGGGAACGAAGGGACTGATGGACGGACCTGGATGTTCTTTGACCGGTGAATATAGGGAGGGAAATATGAAGAACGCCGATATCTGCGGTTGCGAGTGCGGGTGCAAGCGGAAGTCGCTTAAAACGCCGGCGGATGCCGTTATGGCGATATGCGTCCTGGCCCTGGCCAGCGACGGTAAGCTCAGGAAACAGGAGATCGAGCGAATAGATAGCATGATATCGATGAGCCCGCTCTTTTCAGGAGTCAAAAGCGCCAGGGAATACGCCGCCTGCGTGGCCGAAGCCGTGGCGGGGATGGGCCGGGCCGAAGTGATCGCAGCGGCCGCCGCTCTCCTCTCCTCCAGAACGTCCGAGACGGCGTACGCCTGGGCAGCTCAGATGGTCCTGGCTGACGGCAGGGTGGTCCCCACGGAGCATAAATTCCTTTCGGAGATACGTAAAGCATTGGGGATCCACGGCGTGCTTGCCGGCAAGATAAACGCCGTTACGGCGATGCTCAACCGGGCGAAGTAAGCGAGCGTTGCCGAGCTTGCAGGGGGCCAGGTCTTTACTTTTGACGTCAAAAGTGAAGACCTGGCCCCTTGTGCATTTAGGGTTGGCCGATTATACTTTTGTTTATATAATGGCTCTGGGGGATGTCTCGGGGCTGTCAGGCCGGACAAATTCTGTCGCAATATAAAGTCGACCTCATGCGATCACCCTTTTGTGATCGCGGCTTTAGTTCTTAGCAGAGGGGATTTATGAAAATTAAAGATCTGCCTATCGCCAGGCAGGCCGCTTTAGGCCTGAGTCTTATCTTCCTGGCGGCCTTTGGCCTCGGCTGCATTTCCTATCATCAGACGCGAAAGATCTGGAAGGGCACGGAGTTGATATACGCGCACCCTTTACAGACCAGGAACGCTATAGCCGAAATAGAATCCAATATATTGAATATGCGGATAGATATCCGCAATTTGCTGCTGCTTGAAAAAGAGGCTTCGCGTCAGGCGGTCCTCAGAAATATCGAAACCGAACGGTCTAATGTCCTGAACGGTCTGGAGAGGTTGAGCAGCGTGTATCTGGGCCCAAGCGCGGATATAGAGACGCTCCGCAAGGAGTTCGGTATATGGGTCTCCATCCGCGAAGAAAGCGTAAGGCTGGTGAAAGCCGGGAAACTTTCCGAAGCGCGTCTTCGCCATGCTCCGGGGGGGATAGCTCCCACGCAGGCGCTGAGGGTTCTGGCCGCGGTCGATAAGGTAAGAGGATTTTCAAAAAATATTTCAGAAAAAATATATTCCTCGGCGGAACAGGAAAAAAGGCAACTGCTGCTGGAGCTTCTGTTCCTGGTCTCCCTCATACTGCTGTTATGCGCGGCTACCGGCCACCTGATGTTCAAATATTGGGTGCAGCCGCTGCGGCGGCTGACCGCGGTCGTGAACCGGTACGGCCATGGAGAACTGGAGGCCCGCTGTTCATATGCTTCGGCCAGCGAGCTGGGGACGCTGTCCGCCGCTTTTAATTTCATGGCCGATACCATCCTGAGCGGAAAGGCGCTCAAAGAAAAAAGCGAGGAGCTTTTGCGCAATCAAGCCCTCTTGAATTCGCTGGTGGAAAGCGCTGCGGACGCTATTTATATCAAGGATATGCAGGGACGTTATCTGGTCTTTAACCGCGCTGCGGAAGCCGTTACGGGCCGGAAAGCCTCCGATGTCCTGGGCAGGGATGACCGCTTTGTTTTTCCTGAAGCCGAAGCCCGGGCGATTATAGAAAGAGATAAGGACGCGCGCCTGGGTACTGGTACATATGAGGAGACAGTGACCACGGGGGCGGGGGGGAAGGCCGTTTTCCTTACGACCAAGGGCCCGGTGCGCGACGCCGCGGGGAAGGTGGTAGGCATCTTCGGCGTCGCTCGCGATATCACAGAGAGCAAGCTCATGGAAGGCGCTATAAAAAATGAAGAGGCCAGGCTGCGCGAAGTGCTGGACTCCTCCCCGTTCCCGGTCGCCGTCGTGGATACGGCGGACAACAAGATAAAGATGTGGAGCCGCAGCGCGCTGGAGAAATTCGGTCATACGGCGCCGACCTCGGAGGAATGGTACGACCTCGCCTATCCGGACCCGGCGTACCGCCGGAGCGTGGTGAACCGCTGGAAGCCCTTCCTTGAAAAGGCGAAGGTTTCCGGGGCGCCGGTGAACACCGGCGAATACGATGTTACCTGCAAGGACGGTTCGGTCCGCGTTTGCGAGCTTTACGCCACCTTTCTGCCCGACTCGCTGATCGTTACTTTTAACGATATTACCGAGCGTAAAAAAGCGGAAGAGGCTCTGCGTTCCGAATCCGCTTTTTTGCGGGATGTGATAGATAATAATCCGATGTCCATTCAGATCCTGGACGGGCAGGGAAGACACATCAAGGCGAATGCCGCCCACACTCGCCTGTTCGGGTCCGTTCCACCGCCGGATTGGTCTTTCTTCAAAGACCCTATACTGCATGAATGCGGGCTTAAGCCGCTGATCGACAGGCTTAAGGCGGGTGAGGTGGTGGTGTTCCAGGAATGCGAATATAATACCAGACGGATATCTCCTCAGCTGCCTGACCAGCCGGTCTGGATCCACGGGGTCGGGTTCCCGGTGCATGACAGCGAGGGGCGTCCTGCCCGGTTCATACTCATGCACGAGGATGTGTCCGAGCGAAAAAAGGCGGAAAAGGCCTTGGCCGAGACGGAGGAGCGATACCGCAGTATTTTTGAAAACGCCGTGGAGGGTATTTTCCAGTCGTCTCCGGATGGCCGCATCCTGGAAGTCAATCCGGCCC
>JAKLEK010000119.1 GCA_022703115.1 Elusimicrobiota bacterium | reverse complement strand
CCACCGGATATACCCTGGCCGCTTCGGTGAACCCCGGCCAGTCCCCTTCTCCGGTCGCGGCCTCGAGTTCCACGCTGGGCGGGCTTCAGGCCGTTCTGGAGGGGCTGGTCCCCAATACCACCTATCACCTTTTCGTTCGCGCTAACGGCTACCGTGAATCGAGCGATTGGGCGGCGTATCCCGCCACCTCCACTCTGGCTAATCCTCCGGCGAGCGCCGCTTCCACTTTCAGCGCCGTGACGTATGACGGCTTTTCGGTCCATTGGGATAATAACGGAAATCCGCTCGGGACGACTTTATATATCGTCGAGGTATCCACAGCTTATAACTTCGATCCAGGAGCCACGAACGGAGTCTCTTTCGCCACCGCTCCGGCTTCCGGCCCGTCCGCCGCGTTCACCAGTCTCAATCCGAACACCTATTACTACTTCCGCGTGCGGGCCATGCACAACAGCGGCGGTTTCAGCGACTGGACGAATCTGGGCTACCGAAGAACGCTCGCGTTCCCGGTCCTGCATTCCGCGGGAGACGGAGTTCTGCTCTACGGCCAGGCCGGGAATTCGTCTCCACGGTTCCGGAACTATTACAAGACCGGAAATAATTTCGGCAGCGCCGAAGAGACCGTCTCCGGAGTTCCCGGTTCCCTGTTCGTAATAAAGACCTCGCCGCTGGACAGCGTTCAGGAAGCCGTGGCCGGTTATGTCAGGGATGGGGTACTGCATGTGCTGTGTACGGACGGAGCCAACTGGAGCGAGGAATGGACCCATACCGTGGGCGGGAACGAACTGACACGTCGTTTCGACATAGCCTACGAAACCGCCACCGGCGATGTCCTGGTGCTTTATTCCAATAACGCCGCCTCGAACAACGAACTGGGATACCGCACCAAGTCGGGAAGCTCCGCCTGCGGTTCCGGGAACTGGTCGGCGGAGAATACTCTGAGCGCGGCGCGGACGGACGGGATAGTGCAATGGGTGAAAATGGCTTCAGACCGAAGGGCGGAATACGGCGATATAGCCGCTATATGGGCCGATGCCAATTCGGATCTCTCCGCCATGGTCTGGAACGGGTCCGCCTGGGAGAACGAACCTTCGGCCGCTCTGGATACTTCGCTGGAGGTGATAACTTCGCCCCAGGACGTGGAGGACTTCGACGTGGAATACGAGTCGATAAGCGGCGATATCATGGCGGTCTGGGCTAATTCCGCCGGCGGGGCCGGAACCAACGGGGTCAGGTACGCGGTCGCGACCTGGACCGGCGGGACCCCTCTGCATACCTGGGGCGGAGCGCAGACGCCGCCGACCTTCGCGGACGCCGCCGAAAACCTCGACCTCGCCGCGGACCTGGAAAGCGACCAGATGGTTTTCGCTTCCATCGGAAAAACGGGCACAGCCAACAGCGCGGATATGCAGATAGGATACTGGTCCGGGACCGCCTGGACCAACAGGGCGAACGTGGATACGGCCTGTCTGGACCCCGCCGCGGGGACGCGCCTGGTAGCCGCGGGGTGGCTCAAGAGCGGCGGCGTTTCCACGGGGGTCGTGGTTTATTCCGACGTGACCGGTCCGAACCTGATAAGCTGGTATAATGGGTTCACGGTCCAGGCCGACACCGGTCCCGCGCCGGTTTCCGGAGCCACTCAGATGAGGTACGACATAGCGCAGGACCCGGTGAGCAAGGACCGGCTTATCCTGACCGTTTCCTCCGGCACTTCCGGCCAGGGCGGACTTATCGCGAAAAGGCTTCTGATGGGCGCCGGGCCTTCCTTCGACTGGTCGGACGCCAACGGCGGTTCCGCGCTGGAAACCGCGCTCGCCTCCGCTGCCGTCAGCGGGGCTTCCTTCGCCTTCTGGCCGGCCCCTCCGGCAACTACGTTCACGCAGTCGGCTTACCGCTTCTTTGCGAACACCGACACGGCGGACGTGGGAGCGCCGCTGGCGGCCCAGGACGTTCCGGCCGCGCTTCCCTCGGCCGGCTCCGCGTTCAGACTGCGGGCGGCGGTCCATATAGGGCAGGTGGATCTTCCGCTCGGAGGACAGTCGTTCAAGTTGCAGTTCGCGGGCAAAGGTGACGGCACGTGCGCGGCGCCGAACGGGGTCCCTTCCGCTTATGCCGATGTGACGGCCGGTACGGCCGTGGCGTTCAAGAATAATTCTCCGGCCGATGGGGCGGCCCTGACCGCCAACGCAGGAGATCCCCGGCACGGAGCGCATGTCAGCGTGGGACAGAGTTACGAGGAGCTTAATGAACTGACCAACGGCGTTTCGGGTATTGCGCGCAATCAGGACGGGCTCTGGGATTTCGCGCTCAGGGATAACGGCATATCGGCCGGTTCGGCCTATTGTTTCCGTCTGGTCAAGGCCGACGGTTCTCCGCTCAACTCATACGAAGTATATCCCGAACTCAGACTCTCTCCGCCCGTGCAGGTGAACGAGATATACGCCGCTGGCGCGTCGCAAGCTGAGGATTGGGTGGAACTTTATAACGGCACTTCCAGCACCTTCTCTCTGACAGGCTGGAATCTTTACTATATAGAGTACGAGTCCCCGGCCCTGGCCTGGACGGGGCAGTCGGGTGACCTGGTTAACGCCATGTCCACCTTTACGATAACCAACCTGGCCATGAACCTGAACGGCGCCTTCGCCTATCAACTGGCGCTTAATGACGTCTGGGGATATGAGGTGAGCAGGGTCGGATGGCCGGCCGGGCTTTCGGCGGGGCAGTCCTTCGCCAGGACCGTGGATGGAGGGGAGCGTTTTGAGATAGATCCTACTCCGACGAAAAACTACTCGAACTCCATTGCCACCGATACCGTGCGGATAAACGAGGTGTCCTACGGCGGCATGGGAGGGCAGTTCGTGGAGTTCTACAATACTTCCTCCGTTTCCACGCTTACCCTTTCCGGCTATTCGTTAAGGAACGCCGCAGCCTCTGCGAACGGGCTCAGGTTCAGGTTCACGAGAAAGATATATCCGCGCAACTATACCCTTATCGACCCTTCTTCCAGGAGCGACGACGGCCTTTCGTTCACCGACGTTTTCGGCCAGCAGGGCTTTGGCTCCTCCGGGGATTTCCTCGCTCTCGAGAATTCTTCCGGGGCCGTGGTTGACGCCGTGACCTGGCAGTCGGAGGGGAATTACTCCAGGTACGATAATCTGGGCGGAACGGTCCCGGTAGCCCATGCGGCGCCCGCCGGCGCGTCGGCTTCCATCGGGAGGCGTCCGGCCGAGGGCGACGATTCGGACCTTGACGACGCGGATTTCACCTCGTTCGTGACAGTCACTCCGGGGGCGCGCAATAACGGGGCCGGGACCATGGCCGCGAACTCGCTGCTCTATCCGGCCGAGGGACAGGTCCTGCCGCGCAGGTTCCCGCTCGCTATGGACCTGGGCGAGCAGGCCTCGGCGGCCGCGGCGAACAACATCATCTTCCGCCGCACCGGGGGAGCCGCGGACGACCGGTCGCCGCATATCTACCGGCTTCAGGACATCGGCGTCTCTCTCGGGAACCTCTCTCCCCAGACCACCGTACAGTCCGGCCATTCGCTGAACGATCAGGACGGATACCCGCTGGTGAGCAGCGCGGTCTACCGGCTGATACTCAACACGGACACCGGTTCGCAGTCAGCGCCGCAGATAAGCCTCGGCACTGTTACCTACGACGCCTCGGTGCATTCCGTTTACGGCAGTACCGCGGCCCCTTCGCGTATGAACAACGCCACCCGGGACAGCGCCATAAGGCTGGACATATCCAATAACAGCCCGGAGGGTTTCAACGCCCTGGAACTGGCCACGGTCACTTTCAGGATCATGACCTCCAGTCTGACCCCGATGGCCCAGGCCGACGTCAGGAACATTTTCAACGCGCTTATGCTGGTGCGGGATTCAACCGGCGGCGGGACTTCCGGGCAGTACGAATCCGGGATAGACCTGAGCACCATAGCCTATGTGCCGATGTCGGCCATTACCGTGGACGCGAACGGGATGTCCACTTTCACCGTGGCTTCCCCGGACCTGCCATCCGCTTCCATCCCGGCCGCTTCCACCCGGACCTTCTTCGTGGTTTTCGAATCCACGCAGAACGCCTCGGTCCGGGCCCAGAACGTTTTCAGGGTCGGGTTCGACCCTTCCGGGACCGTCCTGGTGCGTGACGGACCCAGCGACCAGCGGCAGGACCCGTCGCTTACCTCTACGGTGGAAACCTCCTCCATCACCCTGATAGCCCCGGCGGCGCCCCCCGCCGGCACCGCCTGGCCCTACTCCCCGCCCGCGGCCGCGGCGATACAGGCGGCGGCGGCCTACTACACCAACTCCGGAGAGACCTCGGTCAGCTCCGCGGTTTATGTGGGCTCGGTCGACGGCTACTTACGGGCGATAAGAAAGGATGGGTCTCTTAAATGGAGTTACGCCACAGCCCCTCTGTCCGCGATACGGACCAGTCCGCTCCCGGTCGTGGAGGGCGGCAGTCTCTACATATACTTCTCTAACGACAACGGGGACGTTTATAAGGTACGGGACGACGACACCGGCGCCGGCTTCGTATGGAAGCAATCCATCGGAACAGCGTTGCGTTCCAATATAACATGTTCCGACGTGAACTGCACCGGAACAAAAATATACATGGGAGCCGCGGATAACCGGGTATACTGCCGCAATAAAACCGACGGCGCGGCGTGCCCCGGGTGGTCCTTCGCGTCCGCGGTCACCGCGCCTATATCCGGAACATTGGCGATAGATGACAGGGCGACGATCAACAGCGGCTGGATAGGGCTCGAGGATGGTAAGATGGTGGCTCTGCGGACCGCCGACGGCACTTCTCCGACAAGTTATCAGACCGGAGGGGCCATTAAGTCGTCCCCTTATTTGGACGCGAAGGTCGTGTCGGCCAATAACGTGCTCTTCTTCACCTCCACGGACGGGAAACTGTACGCCAGGGTGTCCTCGAACCTGAGCCAGCTTCCCGCCGGTTGGCCGGCCGGGGATTACAACGTCAATTCTCCGATATACAGCTCTCCTTTCAGCATCCCGGGCGCCACGGAGTATATCTTCTTCGGTGACGACGGTGGAAGGCTGCACAAGGTGAAGAAGGCGGACGGGACCGGAGCCGCCGGTTGGCCGTTCCAGGCCGGCGCCG
>JAKLEK010000118.1 GCA_022703115.1 Elusimicrobiota bacterium | reverse complement strand
GAAACGGCACTGGCATAGCCTTGACGCCGGTTCCGCTTTCCGGGCCCCCGGCAGGACCCGCGGACCCGGGATAAGAAGCCGAGGGACGACAGGCGGGACGGTTTACATTTGTCCGGCAAATTGCTATTATAGACGCACTATGATACAGAAAACCACCCTGCCCGGCGCGAAAGAAATGGACACCACGAGAAAATGGCACTATTTCGACGCCTCCGGCCAGATACTCGGCAGGCTCGCCTCCAGGATCGCCGTCCTTCTTATCGGCAAACATAAGCGCACCTACACGCCCAACATGGACTGCGGCGACTTCATCGTGGTCACGAACGTGGCCAAGATAAAGATCACCGGGAACAAAGAAGAGGACAAATTCTACTTCCGGCACTCCGGCTACGCCGCCGGCGCCAAGACCATCCCCTACAAGCGGCAGATGCAGAAAGACCCGACCAAGGTCCTGGAACTGGCCGTGAAGCGGATGCTGGACCCGAACAAACTGCGCCAGGGCCGCCTGAGAAGGTTGAAGATGTTCGCTGGGACACAGGACCAGTACGGTCCCAAGACCGAAAAGAAAGTTTCGGCTTAATCTATTAAGGAAAACCTCGACATATGGAAAAAACGATAATTGCAGCCACCGGCAGAAGGAAAACTTCGGTGGCGCAGGTCAGGCTGGTCCAGAACGGGGAAGGCAAGATAACCGTCAACTCCAAAGCGCCCGAAGCCTATTTCGGCAACAATCCGCGTCTGAAGCACGTGATCGTATCGCCTTTCGATCTCACGAAAGACCAGAAATTCGACTGCACCGCCAAGGTCACCGGCGGAGGTCTCTCGAGCCAGGCCGGGGCCATACGCCACGGCATTGCCCGGGCCATAGCCAGCCTCGGCGACAGCTTCCACCTCTCCATGAAAAAGGCCGGCTACCTTACCCGGGACCCCAGGATGGTCGAGAGAAAGAAACCCGGCCAGCCCAAAGCCAGAAAGCGGTTCCAGTTCTCCAAACGCTGATCCGTACCGGAGAACGATGGAAAGAGGGAAGGGGCCACGCCCCCTCCCTCTTTCTCTTTTTCCCGCCTCCTTACAGCCGGCCATATTTGTTAGAATGGACCACATGGGCCCCCTCCTCAGACTGACGGACCCCCCCAGGCACGCCCTGTGGCGCCTGGCCCTAGAACTGGCCCGGACCTGCCGCAACGCGGCCGGCTCCGTAGAAGGCCTGGGACCGCGCTGTGACCGTATCTCCGCCGCCGCCGACAGGGCGCGCCGCCTTGCGCCAGCGGCGTCTCCAGGAATGCGGACCATGATGGACGACCTCGAAGAAGCCGCGGCGCGCCTGCAAAAGACCCTTCGCGACATGGCCCTTTACGGCGCCGGGACCGATCCGGCCGCCGCCGACGCCCTCCTCGATATGTCCGAGGCGCTGACCCTGCTGGCGGCCACCCTGGCCAGGTCCGGTGCCCGCGTCGTACCTCCGGCCGCAGGCGCAAAAGCGGCCGCCGCCGGGAAAGCCCTCCGCCTGGCGGCTAAAGGCGCCCGTTCCGACCCGAGCGGCTTCATAGCGAATCTCAAATTTTGTACGATATATTCTGATCTGGAGAAGGCCGCCGGCGCGGTGGAGAACTGCGTGTCCCTTCCGGCCCGCGAAGCCTGAAACCCCCTGCTCTTTAACGGAGACCCCTATGACAAGAAAGGTCCTTATACTCGCGGTATTGACGCTGCTGCCGGCGCGTTACCTGCCGGCGCTGACCATCTCCGTTTATCACACGAGCGACGTTCATGGGTGGTACTCCTCGCATCTGGACAGGGAGTCCGATCAGGACATAGGAGGGTTCGCGGCCCTTGCCTCTCTGGTCAAACAGGACCGCAACCCGCACGTCCTCCTGGATTCCGGCGATACGTTCCAGGGCACTCCGGAAGGCAACCTCACAAAGGGCATGGCCACCGTGCGCCTGATGAACCAGCTGGGATATTCAGCCGCCCTGGTAGGCAACCACGACTTCGATTACGGCGAGGACAACCTGAAGGTCCTCGTCTCCAGTTCGGTCTTCCCCTGGCTTGGCGCGAACGTCTACAACAAGTCCGACGGGACCGCCCCTTCCTACCTGAAACCGTACCGCATCCTCTCCGTCGGAGGGAAAAAGATAGCGGTGGTCGGAATAGCCGGCGGCCATACCCCTACCTCCACCCTTCCCGCGCTGGTAAAGCACCTTGAATTCCGGAACGAAGCGTCCGAGGCCGCCTACTGGACCAGGGAAGTTAAAAGGCTTCACACGCCGGATGCGGTCATAATACTGGCGCATATCGGGTTCGGCGGCGACATAATGATGAAAGCCGATATTTCCACCATGACGTACGCCCCGGGACAGACCGGCTACGGCACGCTTTCCATAGCCAGGGCCGCCAAGGGCGCGAACGTGGTCATAGGCGGACACAATCACGTCGGGCTGCTTAAGGGCTACCAGGACCCGGAGAGCGGCGTACTGATCGCCGAAAGCTACTGGGGGCTCAGCGACGTCAGCAGGATAAGCCTGAACTTCGACGACGCCACGGGCCGGTACATGGGCGCGCGCGCGGAACTGATACCTCTGTGGACCGCTCTCACCGGAGAGGACCCGGAAGTCAAGCAGACCATAAAGAATTTTTCGGCCTCGGTTAACAAGGCCATGGACGTGGTCATCGGCGAAAGCTACGTAGACCTGGGCCCCGGAGAGACCCCGGACACTCCTATCGGCAACTGGGTCGCGGACGCCATACGGCGCCAGGCGGGAACGGACCTCGCCTTTCAGAACACCGCCGGCATAAGGGCCTTCATGAAAAAAGGCCAGATCAGGATGCGCGACCTTTACCAGATAATGCCTTTCGAGAACACCCTGGTCAAACTGCAGCTGACCGGAGCTCAGGTGAGGAAACTTATAGAAGACAACCTGCGCGGCAGGGGCTCGAAGATGCAGATATCAGGCCTGCGGGTCGGATACCGGCTTTCCGCGAACGGCGCGCCCACGGTGGTTTCACTGGAGAGGAACGGAAAGTCCGTATCCCCGTCCGCCGTGTTCACGGTGGCGACGAACAACTATCTCGCCGGCGGAGGGTCCGGAGGGAAGGTCCTTAAGGAAGGCCGGGCCGTCACGGACACCATGCTCCCTCTCAGGGACCTCCTGATAAAGGAAGTCCGCGCCTCCTCGCCGCTTACGATGCCGGAAGGCGGAAGGTTCGTGCGGCTGGATTGAACGGGCCGCGCCCTTCCGGCCTTCAGGTGTACGGTATGCCCCCAAATAAGCGTTCCATGCGCAAGGCCGCTCCGATCCCCATCCCGCGCCCGTTCCTGCTTCCGCTCCTGTTCCTGACATGCCTGTCGGCGTGCGCCAGGACCGACGACATAACCATTTACGCCACGGCCAGGGGCCGCGGCTGGCTCTGGTCCAGGCCCGCGGATGCCGGAAAGAAATCCGGAGAAGTGGGCGGATACGCGGTGCTGAAAAATCTGTACTCTCTCGACAAAGGGCCCAAGCTCGCCGTAGACCTCGGCAACTGGTTCGGCGAGACTCCTGAAGGCTACCTGACGAAGGGCCTTTCCGTGGCGGAATGCATGAACGCGGTGGGATATTCGATCGCGGCCGCCGGGCCTGAAGACCTGTCGCTGCCTCCGGCCGAACTTGAAAAACTGGTCCGGGCCTCGTCCTGCGCCGTACTCGCCTCCAACCTCTATCTCAGGAACAACCGGAAGCCCTCTTTCATAAAGAGCCAGCATATCGAAACCGTCGGCGGCGCCAGGATCGGCTTCCTGGCCGTCACCGTTATGACCCCTGAGAAATTCGGGGTCCAGCGCTTCCTGCCTAACTACAAGCTGGAAAAGGAAAGCTACGAGATAGAACGTTCCATGCGCGCGCTAAAGGACGCCGGCGCCGGCCTGACCGTAATGCTGCTAGGCATAAACCCGAAAAAACGGGCCGAGAAGGATTTTTACGGCGCCTTCCTCCGCAAACTGCCGCACATCGACCTGGTGATAACGGACGAACCCGGCCTGAAGAAACCTCTGAAGGCCGGACGGACATGGATAGTCCCGGTCCCTAACAAGCTGGCTGGGGCCGCCAGGATACGGCTCGGCCTGGACCCTGAGACCAAGCGGCTCGTCAGGGTCAAAGCGGAAACGGTGTCCCTGGAAAAAGCGAGATACGGAGAGGACCTTGCGGTCCTCGGGACCGTGAACCGGCAGCGCGGCGCCATATCCAAAATATTCTCGCGCCGCCTGGGCTCCGCCGCCGCCGATATGCCGAGGCGGGAAGGCCGGACCTCGCCTCTGGGGAATTTCACGGCCGACTGCATACGCAGATGGGCCAGGTCCGACGCCGCGGTAGTGAACAATTCGGTCCTGGGCGGGGACATACTGAAAGGCCCCGTGACCGCCGGAGACCTGCACCGCGTTATAGCCGCGGACACCAGCGTCGTCTTCGTCAAAATACGCGGAGAGGACCTGAAAAGCGCCATCGAGACCATCTCCGGGGACGTCAGCGTCTCCGGCATGGAAGTCCGCATGCGCGGCGCCTCCGTGGAAGGGCTCACTATCGGCGGCGAACCGGTCCGCCCGGGCCGCATATATCATTTAGCCGTGCCGGATTCGATCGTGAACGACAGGGATTACTCCCTGCTGGCCAGCGCGACGGAATTCGCCAATTCGAAACGCCCCCTGCGCGAAGTCGTGGGATGGTGTATTTCGCGCCAGGCGGTGACGCCCAAGCCGGACTCAGGCAGGATAATCCGCGCCGATTGAGCGCGTCTTCCCGAAGGATAGAATATGCTTCAGACCCTGGACGCCTTTCTGAAAAAGTGGATGCTGCGGCTGAAAATCTTCTCCCTGCTGGCGGCCACCTGGGCGGTCTTCTTCAGCGTGTTCACCATAATGGGGCTCAGGGCGGCTTTCGAATACGACGACGGCCTGGTCTTCTCCACGCCCGCCTACAACGAAGCCGGGGCCCCTCCCGCGCGGGGGGACGCCAAGGACTATTGGAACGCGGTGAACAGGTCCTATAAGCTGGAGCGGGCCAAACCCGCCGTCTGGCTGGCCGGGTAGTCCTTGAAGGTCATCAGGAACTTGCCGACGATGTCCGTGGCGGGCGATATGAGGTAGACGCGATCCAACCACCAGTCATCGTAGGTGTTCGCATTGTGCTGTGCTTTCTCGAGCGGATC
>JAKLEK010000117.1 GCA_022703115.1 Elusimicrobiota bacterium | reverse complement strand
TGCTGGGGACGAAGCCGTCATTCGGCGCGGATATCGCCCTTCTGGCGGGCGGCCTGGCCTGGCTGGCCGCGACCGGCGCCCGGCACCCGCTGACCCCGCTGTTCGGCATAGCGGCGCTGTTCCTGCTCCTTTCCGAAGCCGAGCTCTATTTCGCGCGCTACGAGGCCCGGCGTTCCGTGCACGAAAGCCGCGCGTTTAACGCGCCCGGGGCCGACTACCTCGAGTGGAACTTCCTGAGCCTGGAGGCCAAGCGCATCGCCGCGGGCCGGGTCCGCGAGATGGAAAGGGATATACGGCGCATTCTGCTCGATAAAGCGGCTCTGGCGGGCGGAGCAAGGATACTGGAGGCGGGCGCGGGCGGCGGATTCCTGTGGAAGCACGCCCCGCCCGAACTGCGGACCGACTGGACGCAGGTCGAGAAGAACCCGCACGCCGTCCTTTACGCCGGCCGCCACGGCAACGGCGCCCTCTTCTGCCGCTCGGACATCAAAGCCCTGCCGTTCCCGGACGGATGCCTGGACGCGGTAGTAGGGCTGGAGTGCTTCGACGCGCTGGCGTCGGACAGCCTCATCGCTTTCCTGTCCGAAGCTAAAAGGCTGCTGAAACCGGACGGCCGGCTTATCCACCTAAAGGATTTCCCCGACTGGCCGGACGCGGTCCTTACCGGAAAATTCCGGCGGTTCACGCTCAAGGTCCTGAACCGGGAACTGGTCGGGTCGGACCGGAAGCGTAGACTGGTCTTCGAACCGCTCTCCTCCGAAGAAACGGCGGCCCTCGCCGCGGCCGCGCTCAAGGAGCCGCCCGCCGACCGGCCTTACGCTAAAACGCTGGCGGCCATGTACTCTTCGGGGATAGGGTCGGACCGCCGTTTCAGGGTTCCGATGCTGGTATCGATGATGGCGCTGAAAGAATTCCTGACGGACGCCGGCTTCCGGACCGCCGCGGACTCCCTGAGCGACGCGGCCGGCGGTAAGGCCGCGGTAGCCTACCTGATAGCCCGTAAAGCCTGAGTCCCAGCCCGCTTTCCGACGGACGCTATCGGTCCCGCGCGGGGGACGGCCGCGACAGGACGGTGTCGGGACCGCTTGCTATAATTTTTCGGAGGGCCGGACCGTATGCCGGAAAGACGCATATCCAAGACGCAGTTCATGATGGGGCGGCAGTGCCTGAAGCGCCTCTGGCTCAACGCTTTCCGTAAGGACCTCGTCCCGCCGCTCCCTAAGGACCAGGCGCGCCGGTTCGAAGAGGGACACGCGGTCGACGTCCTCGCGCGGGAATACTTCAAAGGCGGGAAGCTGGCGGAGGCGGGTCCGGGCGGGGCCGCGCGCGCCCTGGAACGCACCGCCGCCCTGATGCGCGCGGGCGCCGATACCATCTACGAGGGGGCTTTCTCCTCCGGAACGCTTCTGGTGCGCTGCGATATCCTGAAACGGAACGCCGGCGGGACCTGGGACCTCATAGAGGTAAAAAGCTCCACCGGGGCGAAGGACGAGCACTTCCCGGACGCCGCCGTGCAGGCGTACGCGCTCGAAGGGGCCGGCGTCCGGCTGGGAAAGGTCCGCCTGATGCACGTGAACGGCTCCTTCGTGAAGAAGGGCGCCATAGACCCGGAAAAATTCTTCACTTTACTGGACATCACCGGCGAAACGCGCGAGCTTAGAACGGAAACAGTACGGGACCTCGGACTGTTCCTGGATACGCTTGGGAGCGGACGCGCGCCGGACATCCCGATAGGCCGGCACTGTTCCGAACCTTACGACTGCGAGTTCCGCGGCCATTGCTGGGCGGGGCTGCCTGAATTCTCCATCTACGACATCCCCCGGCTCGGCTGGGAGAAGAAGGACGCGCTGAAGGCCATGGGCATACTCAGGTTCAGGGACGTCCCCGACGATTTCGACCTGAACCCGGCTCAGCGGCTCTCGCTTTCCGTGGAGAAGAGCGGGCGGCCGGCCGTTGACAGGGCGGCCATCCGCGAATTCCTGCGCGGGCTGGAATACCCGCTCTTCCACCTGGATTTCGAAACTATAATGCCGGCCATCCCGCTTTATGACGGTTCACGGCCCTACCAGCAGGTCCCCTTCCAGGCCTCATTGCACGTACAGTCCTCGCCCGGGGACGCGCCGCGCCATCTGGAATATCTGGGAGACGCGGCGGCCGACCCCAGGCCGGGGCTCATCCGTTTCCTGCTGGAGAACATAGGACCGCGGGGCTCGCTCCTGGCCTACAACTCGGCCTTCGAGACCGCGCGGATAAAGGAACTGGCCGGCGATTTCCCCGGCCAGGCGGCCGGCCTGCTCGCTCTGACCGGACGGATGCGCGACCTTATGGCTCCGTTCCGCTCCCAGGCTTACGTCCATCCGGAATTCAAAGGCAGGGTCTCACTTAAGCGGGTCCTGCCGGCCATGGTACCGGGGATGACCTACAAGGGGATGCCGATAGCCGACGGCTCGGCGGCGCAGCTGGCCTACCTGGACCTGCTGTCCGGAAAACTGCCGGCGGCGGAAGCCGAAAAGATCCGGGAAAACCTGAAGCGCTACTGCGGGCAGGATACCCTGGCCATGGTGAAGGTCCTGGAGCGGCTCTACGGCCTCGCATAGCGGCCGGCATTTGCTAGAATAATCACGCGGAGCGGGCCCCACCCGCGCCGCCACCGGAGGGGACCGTGAGAACGAATCTATTTTTCTTAGCCCTTGCCCTGTTCATGCCGCCCGGAGCCGGCGCCGACACCATAGCGCTGAAGGACGGGACCAGGCTGGAAGGCGTCATAGAGGGCGAGCTGGACGGCGTCGCGCTGGTCAAAACGCAGTACGGCGCCCTGAACATCAACAGGAAAGATATCGTTTCCGTGACGAAGCCGGAACCGCCCGCGGCCCCCGCCGAACCCGCGGCCCCCGCCGAACCCGCGGCCCCCGCCGAACCCGCGGCCGCCGAACCCCCGGCGGAGTCCACCGGGACGGCCGAGCCGCCGCCGCTTCCCGACCTGCCGCCGGCGGCGCCCTCCTACACTTTCAAGACCGTGACCCTGAGCACCTCGGCCTTCGAAAAGATCTACTACGAGAACGAGACCCCTCTGGCGACCGAACTATACGACGCGCGGGGAGAGCTTATGGGAGTGCGGGGCGCCATAAAGGACGCGACGTATAAGGAATTTTACGAGAACGGCAACGTCAAGACCGAGAAGACCATGCTCAACTCCAAGCTCTCCGGGACGCTCAGGGCCTATTATCCCGACGGCACCCCGCAGAGCGAGGCATCCTATCTCGACGGGCAGCTGAACGGCGGCGTGCGCGTATACGGCCCGACCGGCAAGCCGCTGCTGGAGCAGAATTTCCGGGCGGGAGTGCCGAACGGCTACTTCCGCGAGTTCGACGCCGCCGGCGGGATGAAGTCCGAGCTTTTCTATGTGGACGGACATATCGCGGAAAAGCCGCCGGCCGCCGACGTGAAGCCCCGGGCCGTGACGGAGACGCCGGATTCCGGAGTGACCGGCATCAGCCGCCGCCTTGCCAGGGGGGAGCGGATCACGTTCCATCTGAACGGAAAATACGTGGCCAAGCTGAATCTGGACAAGGACCTCAATATCATCGCGCGGGAAGGCAAGCTCCCCGACGGCGCGGTCAGGATATACGACAAGGCCGGCGCGGTGGATAAAGAGCTGGTGTTCGGAAAGAACGAGCTCGTCCTGATGAAGACCTATGCCGCCGGCGGCGTACTCTCCGCGGAGTACTATTACGTGGACGGCAAAGCCGTAAAAAAATAACCACGCCCGGCCCGCGGCAATATTCCGTACCCTTTCAGCTATTGGCTGTCAGCTATTAGCTAATAGCCGTCATTTGACAGGTTCCGCGAACTCTAAGGCAAGGGAATAAAAAACAAGGACGCGGAGCGCGGTAAAGAACAAGACCGGCCCAATGGGCCGGTCTTGTTCTTTCTACGGGTAAATTTCTGGGCCCGGTAGGACTTGAACCTACGACCCAGCGATTATGAGTCGCTTGCTCTAACCAACTGAGCTACGGGCCCGTCTAAGACCTATTTTATCACTTTTGCCGGTCAATACCAAACGGCGGCCGCTTTCCCCCCCGTCCCCGGCCCGGCGGTTCAGTGCTTGTGCGGCGTACAGGCGTCCATGCCGAAGAGCGGTTTCCCGTCGGCGAACGGGGAGATAGCGCGCAGCCGCTCGATGATCGGCGGCATCGCTTCCAGCACCAGGTCCACTTCCTTCTCGGTATTGTAAACGCTGAACGAGAACCGGATCGACCCGTGCGCGTAAGTCTGCGGCACCGACATGGACATCATCACGTGCGACGGCTCGAGCGACCCGGACGTGCACGCGGAACCGGAAGAAGCGCAGACCCCTTTCTCGCTCAGCATGATAAGGATGGACTCCCCCTCCACGTACTCGAACGCTATATTGGCCGTGTTCGGCAGGCGCTCCGCCCCGCCGCCGTTCACCCGCACGTTCTTCACCGACTTCACCAGCCCCGCCTGCAGCCTGTCGCGAAGCCCTTTGACGAAAACGTTCTCCCTCTCCATGTTGCGCAGAGCCAGCTCGGCCGCCTTCCCCAGCCCCACGATATAAGGCACGTTCTCCGTGCCGGCGCGCCGGCCCCTCTCCTGATGCCCCCCGATAAGGAACGGCGAGAACCGGGTCCCTTTTTTAACGTAAAGCACGCCTATCCCCTTCGGCGCGTGCAGCTTGTGCCCGGACAGGGACAGCATGTCTATCTTGGCGTTCTTGAGATCGATCGGCACCTTGCCGGCGGCCTGCACCGCGTCGGTGTGGAACAGCGCCCCTTTGGAGTGCGTTATCCTGGCCGCCTCCTCCACCGGGAAGATCACGCCGGTCTCGTTGTTCGCCCACATGATGGAGACCAGCGCGGTATCCGGGGTCACGGCCGCTTTCAGGTCTTCCAGGTTCAGCCGGCCTTCCCCGTCCACCGGCAGATAGGTGACCCTGACGCCCTGGGTTTCCAGGAACTTACAGACGTTAAGAACTCCCGGATGCTCGACCCTGGTGGTGACGATGTGCTTTTTTTCAGGAAAGGAGCGCAGGGCCGACCAGATGGCCGCGGAATCGCTTTCGGTACCGCAGCTGGTGAAGACCAGCTCCTCCGGGGAGGCGCCGAGCAGCGCCCCCACTCTGGCGCGGGCCTCGTCCAGATGTTTCTGCACCCCGCCGCCGAAAAAATGCATGCTGGACGGGTTGCCGTACAGTTCCGTGAAGAAAGGCCGCATCGCCTCCTCCACCTCCGGCGCGACCCGGGTCGTAGCGTTGTTGTCCAGATA
>JAKLEK010000116.1 GCA_022703115.1 Elusimicrobiota bacterium | reverse complement strand
TGCCTTTGACGGGCGTAAGGGAGAGCAGCGACATCTGTTTCGTGGAGGGCCGGGACTACGGGAAATACCTCGCGGGAAAAGGCCTGAAGCCGCGTCCGGGCCGTATCGTGGACTCTAAAGGGAAGATACTTGGACGCCACGACGGATATTTCAACTATACCATAGGCCAGCGCCGCGGCCTCGGGGTATACGGCGGGGACCGCCTGTACGTGTCGGCCCTACGGCCGGAGACTAACGAGGTGGTCCTCGGAGGCCTGGAGGACGCCAGCTTCTCTTCTTTTACCGCTTCGGGGATGAACTGGCTGTCCGCCCCGCCCAGGGCCGGCGATGTCGTCCGCGCCCAGATACGCTACCGGCACGTCCCAGCGGCCTGTCTGGTGGCCTCTTCCGAGGGGGATAGGTTCTCCGGGACCTTCGAAAAGGCGCAGTTCGCGCCCGCCTCCGGACAGTCGGTCGTTTTCTACGAAGGGGACAGGGTACTCGGGGGGGGAGTGATCGAAACGGTCGGAGGATAGCGGCCCGGCGGCGGAGCGCGCGGGCGGGAGGAAGGAATATGAAAAAGAGAATATGCGTGCTTTTCGGCGGGCGGTCGGCGGAACATGAAGTCTCCGTGGAGTCGGCCCGTACGGTGACGGATAAACTTCATATGGCCGGCTATTCGGTCATGCCGGTATATATCCCCAGACGAGGAGCATGGCGGCTGGTCGCCCGCGGGGCTTTCGTCGGGCGCGGGTCGCTTTCCGGCCGGAAGGTCGGACTGTCCATGGAGAAGGGCGGCTTCACTCTCGGGGCCAGGGCAATGAAGGTCGACGCGGTGTTCCCGCTGGTGCACGGGTCTACGGGGGAGGACGGAGCCCTCCAGGGCTTTCTGGAACTGCTGGACATCCCGTACGTCGGGTCCGGGATCCTGGCCTCCGCCGCCGGTATGGACAAGGTCCTGAGCAAGAGCATAGCCGAGGCTAACGGCCTCCCGGTCCTCCCGCACGTGGTGGTGGAAGGCGGCAGGGCGGGCCCGTCGGAACTCAGGGCCTCCGCCCGGCTGGGCCTGCCGCTTTTCGTGAAGCCGGTCCGGCTCGGCTCATCGGTGGGCGTGGTGAAGGTAAAGGCGCTCAGGGACCTTCCCCG
This sequence comes from Elusimicrobiota bacterium, assembly GCA_022703115.1. Taxonomy (GTDB): domain Bacteria; phylum Elusimicrobiota; class Elusimicrobia; order Elusimicrobiales; family UBA9959; genus YA12-FULL-51-18. The sequence goes on along the minus strand of JAKLEK010000116.1, from coordinate 4,183 downwards.
GGCGGTGGCCTTCGCCTCCCGTTTCGACTCTTCCGTGATGATAGAAAAAGGCGTGGACCGGGCCCGCGAGATCGTCTGCGGGGTCCTCGGCTCAGCGTCCGGCGCGGCGGCCAGCGTGGCGGGGGAGGTCATCCCGAAGGGCGGGCATGAGTTCTACGATTACGAGGCGAAGTATCTGGACGAGAACGGCATGGATTTCGCCGTTCCGGCCGGGCTTTCACGCCGGACCGAGGAAAAACTGCGCGCGGCGGCCGTAAAGGTCTTCCGCGCGCTGGGCTGTCACGGCATGGCCAGGGTGGATTTCTTCCTGGACCCGGCCGAAGAGAAGCGGTTCTATTTCGGGGAGATAAACACGATCCCGGGCTTCACGTCGCACAGCCTTTACCCCACGCTCTGGAAGAATACCGGGGTGGATATAGTGCGTCTGGTGGACAGGCTGGTCCGGCTCGCTCTCGACCGGCGGCGCGCCAGGGGCCGGCTGAAGACCGTAAGAGGGTGACGGGGCTCCGGCGCTGTTAAGTTCACTCCGCGCCGGCTTCGTCCTCGTATACGTACTCGTACTCTTCGTCAGGCGAAGCGGCGGGGGCGGTTTTTGCCGCGGCCCCGGGCTTCGGCGGGACGTTCTTCGCGGCGGAGCGTTTGGCCCCGGCTTTCGCCCTGGCCGGCTGCTGACCGCGGGCTTTCGCCGCCGGCTTCGCCGGTTTCTGGGCCGCCAGCGCGTCCAGCGGTTTCTGCGACATGGCGTCCATCGCCTTCAGGCTCTTCCCCGCGTAATCGACTTCGTAGCGATAGGACAGCTTGCCGGAATTGTCCAGCAGCGGGATGGATGCGCTCAATTCGAAGGTTCCGCCAGGCAGCTCGCGGGCCTGCCAGTCCAGTTTGTTGAAATTCCCTTTCCGGAAGGCCGCGTCCTCGGAAATCTTTCCCTCCAGTATAGGCCCTCCCGTTTTCAGGGCATACTGCCTGCCGAAAAAGATGATCTCGGGAGAGATGTCCTTTTTGGCCGCGGCCGGAGCGGGAGTGGAGGCCTGTCCGGCGGCCGCCTGCGCCCCTCCGTCCTGCTGGAACGGAGCGTCGGCCGGCGGTTCCGCCGGCGTCTCCGCCAGGAAGGCGGGTTTTACCGGCAGCAGGCCGGTCAGGTCCGGACCCCCGAAAAATTTCATAGCCACTACGGTCCCGAACAGCGCCACGGCCAGCCCTGCCAGGACAAGGACGAACTTTAACGCCCTCTTCACTATACCGCCGGAGGCTTTTCCCCTGGACCCTTGGTCGACGATGACGGTTTCCGTGCCGGCTTTCGGCGGCCTGGCCTCGGCAGAAGTAAGCGCGGCCTGAGGCGGCTCCCTGCGTGGCTGAAGGGCCGGCTCCGGCTGCCGCTCCATCGGCGCGGCCTGAGGCGCAGGGGAGCGCTGAGCCAGCGCCCCTTTGATCTCCGAGACCGCCGTCTCCAGTCGGTTCACTTTCTCTATAAGTTCCTGATGGAACTGGTCGTTCTTCATGGCCGCCAGGGTTTCGCCGATGTGGGTGATGCGCTCTTTCAGTATCTCTATGTCGTCCTTGGTAGCGCCGATCCGGGTCGTTACGTCCAGCTTCGCGTTTATGTCCTCTATCGCCTTGTTATCCAGGGCTGATATCGACAACGGCTGTCCGGCCGGAGCGGCGCCGGCGGCGGGTTCCGCCCCGCTGGAGAACCGCTCAGGCGGCTGGGCCGCCGTATGCTGCGGTTCGGATTGCGGCTGTATCTCGGCCGGTTGTTCGGCCGCGGCGGCCGGCTTGGGGCTCTCCTGCTGAGGGGAGGAACCGCGTTTTCTTATTTCCGAGATGGTGAGTGGGTCGAAGCTGGGGGCGAAACTGGGCTCGTCCTTTCCGGGGGCGCTCTTGGCTGATCCCAGCTGGTTGACTTCCAGTGGGGAAGCTATCTCCTGGGACGGAGGGGGGGTAGGCTCTACCGGCTTGGCCAGCGCGCTCAGCCTGCGGGAGGTGGTGAGGCTTGGTTCCGGGGCCTGCGCCGCCGGCGCGGCTCCCTGAGCCGCGGCCGGTCCCGACGCCTGCGCGTTCTGCGGAGCCTGAGCCCCTGATTGTTTCAGGATCGCGGCTATCTCCGGATATGCGGAGGCCTCTTTCCATTCCTCGGTCTTTTCTCCGACAGGGGCCTGCGGGCATAAAAGGGTCGCTGCGCTGAAGACCGGCAGCTCGAGAAGTTTCTCCTTCTCGTAGGGCCCCAGTATCTCGTTATTCACATATGCCCAGTATTTCATGATCAGGCTCCTTGAGAGCTAACTTTAAGTCCTGCCGACCGCCGGCCGCGCTTAATGGCCGGCCCCCGTTCCCGGCTTCTCCATGGTTCAATGACAAGTTTACCGCCGGGCTGTTACGGAAATAAGAACTGCCAGTTAAATTATTGTACAATTCATCCTGAGCATGGCGTTCAATTTCAGGTACAAAAAGGCGCCGTTCCTTTCCTCCGCCGTCCTGGGGGCCCTTGCCGCCGGCGCGGTAGTGTCCTATCGTTCCGCCCCCTCTCCCGAGGTCCCCGCTCCCGGCGCCGGCGCCGCGGCCGAAAGGCTGCTGGCCGAAGCCAGGGCCAGCGCCGGTATCCGTGAAAGCGCTCCTCCCTCCTACGGTATAAAGCTCTCCACCGCCGATGACGGCCCCGGCGCGGCCAGGATGCTGGTCAGGAGCGCCGAGTTCGAAGGCGTCGCGGAAGAACCGAAGGACGTAATGTCCGCCCTCTCCGAGATGTCAGGGGACAAAGAGCCCAGGGTGCCTCCGGTCCGGCTGAGCGAGACCGACACGGGGAAGAAGGTGAGGCTCAAGAGCGTGGAGCCATCCCGGCCGCTCGCCCCGGCCTCCATGCCCCTTCCATGGGAAAACGGCAAGTCCGTGGCCGGAGGCAAAAGTCTGATAGCCGCCCCCGTAGGTTATCAGCTCTTCAGCGGGTCCGCCACCTGGAAAGCTTTCGCGGATTCGCATGCCGGGAGTTTTCCCGAAGCCGATTTTTCCAGGGAGAGCATGCTTATCCTGGTCTCGCTTTCCGACCTTCCCAGCGCCATATTCAAGGTCGCCGGATTGAAAAGAACGGCCGGTGAGACGGTGGTGCTCTACCGGGTGGACCCCCTGGCCATGGCCGCGGGCTCTGGCGGGAGGGAAAAAGACCTTTATTCCGCGGTGCCGGTCCCGAAAAGACCCGCGGTGAAGCTGCAGCAGGTGCCGTGAAACGTAAAGCGTGAAACCTGGCGGTCAGGTCCTACCCGTCCTCCGCTCTTCACGCTTTACGTTTTTTTTTACCCACCTGGCCGCGAAACGTAGAGCGGCCGCCATGCCGGACGGGTCGGCCTTCCCGCGCCCCGCGATGTCGAAAGCCGTGCCGTGCACCGGCGAGGTCCTGGTGAAGGGAAGTCCCCATGTCCAATGTACCGCGTTCGCGGCTTCCTTCAGTATCTTGAGCGGCGTCAGCGCCTGGTCGTGATAGAGGCAGAGCAGCCCGTCGCAGCCGCCGTTCAGGTGCCGTTTCCAGGCGGAGTCTCCGGGCGCCGGCCCGGAGATGTCCACCCCCTCCCGTCGCAGGCGCCGGACAGCCGGGGTCAGTACCGATATCTCCTCCCGCCCGAGAAGTCCGCCGTCGCCGGCATGCGGGTTAAGAGCCGAGAGTATTAGCCGCGGCCTCGCCTGCCCGAATTCCTTCAGCGCGCCGGAAAAAAGGCGGGCCTTCTCCCGGACCAGGGCTCCTGTTATGCGGCCGGACAGAAGCTTAAGAGGGACATGCTCGGTGACCAAGGCGGCCGTAACCCGGCCGCAGGTGAAGCCCATCAGCGGCTCGCGCCCCGTCCGGCGTCGGAAGAGGTCGGTGTGTCCGGCGTAAGGCAGGCCGGCCAGTTCCCACGCTTCCTTCGAGACAGGCGCCGTTACGAGCGCGTCGAAAAAGCCTTTTTCAAGCAGGTCCAGGGCCAACTCTACCGCTTTGAAGGAGGCCAGCCCGGCTTCTGCGCGCGGTCCGCGTTTCCCGCCGAGCCTCCGCGGAACGTCCATCGGTATCAAGGGAATATTTCCGGGATGGAACCCTTGCTCTTTAAGCGCGGCGCTGTCCCCGATCACGGTAAGTTCGGAGCCGGAAAGCCGGCAGGCGGCGACGGCCTTCGCCGTTATCTCAGGCCCTATACCGAGCGGATCGCCGGCGGTTATG
>JAKLEK010000115.1 GCA_022703115.1 Elusimicrobiota bacterium | reverse complement strand
CCGCGGCAGGAATGCCGGGTCCTCCCACATGAACGCGGTATGGTCCGGAACGTTGAAAGTGTCCACAATCTTTTCCAGCGCGGCGTCGTATCCTGCGGCGAACTCCGCTTCGCTCGCGGCGCGGACCGCGGCTTCCTTTATCTCCGCGGCGTGAGCCGGATAATCAGCGTCCCTGGCGAGGGTCCGCCAGAGGTTCTTGAGTCCGTGCTTGCGGACAAGCCCTCCCATGGCGAAGTCATCCAGCTTGTTCAGATCGCTTTCCCCTTTCCGCAGGAAATCCCACAGTTTCCGGAGCTCTCCGGCCCCCAGCTCGTTGGAATACCAGTTGGCTATGGGCTCGAAATGACGCATCTGGGGGTTCGTGGTCAGCTTATGATGGGTGGTGACGAAATGCGTGGTCACGTTCGCCGGCATGCTCACCCGCTCGATCCTGACCATAACGGGGCCGCCGTTGGCGAGGGACGGTATGCCGTACTGGCTGAGGGGTCCGATCCCCGGAGCCATAAGCCACGGCGCGTCCACGCCGCGCCAGATCGAGTCCATGCCTACGAATATAACTTTGGAGAAAACGCTTCCCGGACCGTCATACAGTTTTTTCCGGTCGACCAGTTCCTGGAGCAGCAGCTGGCCTATGCCTCCTCCCATGCTGTGCCCCACCAGCCTTAACTCCGGTCCCCGCCCGTCTTCGCGGCTTCCTGAGAGCGCGGCCAGCGCGTCCGCTATGTCGGCCAGGTCCTTGGCGTTCCTGTCCATCGATCTTCCATCGTCCACCACGGCTACCAGGACCTGATAAGTGTCGGACAGTTTAGCGAGTTCGTGCACATCCTGGAAATTCTGACCATGGCCCGGAATGCACAGCAGTATATCGCGCGCCGGATCGAGCGGCGGGAGCGGGACCAGGCTCGGAAGCCCGCCGTTCTCTTTCAGGCGTTTTTCCCAGTCGGCCTTGGCCTCTTTCCGGATATCCTCGCCGAATTCGAGAAGCCGCCTGTCCAATGGAGCGCCTATCCCCGCCGCGGCGGCCCGGACCGGCGCCCCGGCGGCCGCCTCCGGACCCGGCTGCGGCTGAGGTGCGGCGGAAGGGGCGCCGCCCGACTGGAGTTCAAGCTGATCAAAAGCTTCCGGCCTCCCGGCTGCGTGGGACGAAGAGGGGGCGCAGAGAAAAGCGAGGGCCGCCAGCGAACGGGCGGCGGCCGCATTTAACTTTCCGGTCATCCTGTTTCTCCTTGAGAACGCGGGATAACGTACCGGGCCGCCCGCCTACAGGGCGGACTTAGCGCGGAACGCTTCAAAGATATATTAACAGGCGGGAAGCCAGAAGACATGGGTCCAAAGTCCCCCAGGCACGGGGACTTTGGGCCTATCGCATGGAAAGGACGGCGGACTCAGCCGGTCACGCCCGAATTGCCGAAACTGGTCCCAACCCCGATCGCGGTCCTTATCTCCTGCGCCGAGGGAGAGACGCGGCGCAGCTTTCCGACCGCGGCAGACAAAGGGACGCTGGCAAAACCGTAATTCCGGAAAGAGACCATTCGCCCGAACATTTTTTTAGACACCAGCTCGGCCGCCTTCACTCCGAATCCGGTGGCCAGCCAGCGGTCGAAAGGCGTCGGCTGCCCCCCTCGCTGCACGTGCCCCAGGATCACCACCCGCGTCTCCATGCCGACCCGGCCGTCCAGCAGTTCGGCGATCTTGTATGACACCCCGCCAAGCCGGACCGGGTCAGTAGACCCTTTGACCACCTTGGCCACGGTCATTCCGCCGCGCGCGGGCTTGGCCCCTTCGGCCACCACAATTATCGAGAATTTCTTGCCCCGCCGTTTTCGCTCCAGGACGGCTTTTATTATATCCTCCGCCTTGTACGGTATCTCGGGAAGCAGGATTATATCCCCCCCGCCTGCCAGACCGGCCCTCAGGGCTATCCACCCGGCGTAACGGCCCATGGTCTCCACGATCATCACCCTGTTGTGCGACTCCGCGGTAGTATGGACCCGGTCCACCGCCTCGGTGGCCACCGCGAGGGCGGAGTCGAAACCGAACGTCACGTCCGTGGCCGAAAGGTCGTTATCGATAGTTTTGGGGACCCCTATCACCGGCATTCCTCTCTTATAAAGCTGGTTCGCCATGGTAAGAGTTCCGTCCCCGCCGATCGCCACCAAAGCGTCAAGACCGAGACGCCTGAAATTGCGGAAGGCAAGTTTTGAAAGGTCCCTGGGCCTTTCCGGGGAGCCGAGCGGCGGCAGGGCGTAGGAGAAAGGATTGGCGGTATTGGACGTCCCGAGTATGGTCCCTCCGCGCACCAGTATGCCGGAGACGTCGGTATCGTCGAGCCCGCGGAAATCACCCTCTACGAGCCCCCGGAAACCGTCGCATATCCCCACGACCTTCCAGCCGCGGCGCAATGCGGATTTGGTCACTCCGCGCACCACCGCGTTAAGGCCCGGACAATCTCCGCCCGCCGTCAGGACGCCTATCTTCATAAAGTGACTCCTTGGACCGGCGGAATACCGAAAAGACCCGCCGATACCGTCATATTACCACATTCCCGGCCCGGAAATCATTTGCTAGAATATCGCCATGGGAACGCTTGAATTCGCGCTGATGGGCGCGGGAGCCCTTTTCGCCATCGTAAATCCGCTCGCGGCCGTCCCCACCTTTTTCGCCATGACCCCCGCGAACACCGAGGCAGAACGGCTCAGGATGGCCCGCCGCGCGTCCGTCACCGCTTCCGGGGTCCTGATACTCTTCTCCCTGATGGGCACCAGGCTCTTCGGCATCTTCGGGATAACGCTGGCGGCCTTTCAGATGGCCGGCGGCCTGCTTCTGCTGCTCGTCTCGCTGGACAGCCTCAGGGCCAAAAGGTCGGCCGTGCAGGAGACGGAAGAAGAGAAGAGGGAAGGGCTGGAGAAGGACGATATCTCCATAACGCCCCTGGCCATACCCATGCTGTCCGGACCCGGAGCCATCACCACCGCCATTCTGCTTGAATCAAAGGCCAAGACCCTGGCCCAGGACGCTGTCCTCTATCTGCTCTTCGTCCTTATGGGCTTCGCATGCTACTTCACGCTCCGTTTCTCCATCAAGAAAGCCCGTCAGATAAACCCGATCGCGATGAACATCACCACCCGCCTCATGGGACTGATCCTGGCCGCCACCGCCATGCAGTTCATGCTGGACGGGATAAAAAAGACCTTCTTCTGATACCGTGCCGGACCTTTCCGCCGCCGGGAAAAAAAGTAAGGCCGGCCCTTCGGCCGGCCTTACTCCAGCGGCTTGGCGCTTTTTCCGTCAGCGATACACCGGGATCGCCGGCCCTTCCCCCTCTTTGACCAGGTACCAGTTTATGAACTCGTCCCACCGGGAATCCCTGGCCCAGGCGAGTTCTCCGTAACCGGGCCCGGCCGAATATCCGGGCATATAGACGGCTACGCCTTTGCTCTTAGGGGAGTATTTTCCGGAGGCGCGGTTATGGACTACAAGCTCCTCGGAGATATAGCGCTGCAGTTCCGCCGCCTTAGCCTTCACCTCCTGGCTGGTCGAGGACGAGGCGTAGACGCTCAGGAAGTCGTGCATGTCCTTGTTGTCCCGCACATAGTAACTCTGAGCCTTTGAAAGGGCGCTCTTGACCAGCGCCTTCTCATCGGTCGCCATGGCCGCCGTGACGAAAGCGTTCACGCGGGCCAGGAAGCCGTCCAGCGCGGCGGTCTTCACAAGGCTCTGGGTGGCGCTCTGCCCGATCGAAAGATAATGGTCGGAGTAGGCGTTCACGGCCTGCTTTCCCAGCTCTTCGGGAGACATCGAGGGATTGGCTATGACCGGTCCCAGGAAGTCATTGTAGGTATAGCCGTCGCCGGGTTCGGTCTCTTCCGAGCCGACTATATATTCCACGTAGGACTTTATCTCGTAGTCTACTTCCGGCATCTGCATCAGGCAGGCGTCGGAGCCATAGACGTTGACGCCGCCTATCTCCCGGAGAGCGACCGCCATCTGCGGAGTATTCAGATGATTCTTGGTCTCGCTGTCGTAGGAGATGCCCTTCGACGCTCCGGCAAGACCCTTTGTCCATCCGGAACCATGGTTCCAGAGTATAAGCATGTATTTCTTGGCCGGAAAGTTCTCTTTGGCCCATTTCCCGAACTCAATGACGCTTTTGTAGTCTCCCATATCCACCTTGCCGAGGTCCTGCAGGACCGGGGAGGTTATGGCTTTGGGATCGGAATCCTTCTTTACCAGGTAGCGGCGGGTACCGACCCAGTCGCCTTCTCCGGAATCATATCCTGCGACGCGGCCGACCTCGGTTACGATATTGATCTTATCGGAAGAACCGACCTGCTCCATCTCGTTCATATCCAGAAGCGCGTACTTCTCCAGATCGTTCTTGCCGTTGACGAAGACCATTATGGTCCATTCCTTCTCCGCCGAGGCGGCCTGCTGGTCCGCGCCCGGACGGGAAGGGAGCGGCACCTCTATACCGGACATATCGCCCCTGATATCGCTCGCTCTGATCCCGCTGAGGTCCATATCGGCCCGGGCCGGTCCGCAGAAAGAGACCATGGCCGCCGCGACCGCCGCAACTTTCTTCAGCATACTTTCCTCCTGGCGCGTTAACCGTCCGGCAGATTTTCCGATATCAGACTTTACCAGAGGCGGCGCGGACCGGCAAGGGACGAAAGGCCCATAAAACGGAGAACAAATGGCCCGGCAGCGGGCAAAGAGCCCGTAACGCGCCCTGATGACGCAGCAGAGCCAAGTTTTATAGAATCAGCATATGCCCTGGTCCCTGCTGATCGTGGAGGATAACGAAGAAACAGCCGCGCTGCTCTCCGGCAATTTTCAGGCCAAGGGCGTCGACGTCCGTACGGCCCTTAACGGCGCGGCCGGGGTAGAGCAGGCCAGAACGCGCCCGCCGGACGTTATGCTGCTGGACTTCAATCTGCCGGACATGACGGGCGTGGATGTCTACAACGAACTTCTTAAGGACCCGCTAACGGCCGTTATACCGGTCGTCTTCCTGTCCTCCACGCTGCTGGGAATGATAAAGAGGATGGTGACCGACAACCCGCGGGTACGGTTCCTAAAGAAGCCCTGCGGGATGCCTGAGATCGAAAAGTGCGTCTACGAACTGCTGGCCCTGCCGAAAACCGCGCCGCCGCCGGCGCCCCCCCCGCCCGGACCCGCGGCGGGACCGGCGTGAAGGCGCCTCCGGCGAATTATACTCAAGTCCCTCCGGTGAACTCTCCGGGCACATGGATACCGCGGGAAGAGCAGAATTCCAGCATATCCTCCGGCAGAGGAGCGTAAAATATCCCGG